>NZ_NCFM01000053.1:0-30690 GCF_002281195.1 Acidovorax sp. 35-64-16
CGTTGTCTTGATCTGCGGCCATTGCCAGGGTCTGCTGCTTCATCTGCGGATAACGTTTGAGAAGCGACAACGGTGGACCTTGATCAGCATTGCCTTAAATGCTGACACTAAAAGAAACAGCAGCAAACATCCACACCTAAATATGCAAATTTGTATACGTTTCAAAAATTACAAATAAAAACTACCGCATTGCAATGGCTGTTTGGCTGGGCCCAGTCACCACCCCAAAGGACTCTCTCCCCTTGGCAATAGCTCGTCAGTGACTTGTGCGCAACCGCAGTGCGCTGGACACGGCCGCCAGCGCGGCAAAGGCGGCGGCACAGACCAGCGCAACCATCTCGGCCTGCCCATCGTGTGAGGACCAGAGCGAGAAAATGCCCGCCAGCATCACTGCGCCCAGCGTCTGTCCGGTCAACCGGGCCGTGCCCAGCATGCCGCTGGCTGCGCCACTGCGGTGCAGCGGGGCCGAAGTGACGATGGTGTGGTTGTTGGGCGACTGGAACAGCGCAAACCCGGCGCCGCACAAGGCCATGCGCCAGACCATGTCGATAGGGGACGGGTTGGCCGACAAAGCGGCCAGCAGCAACAGGCCGCAGGCAAAAACCGCCATGCCGATGGCTCCCAGCAGGCCATCGGCGTAGCGGCCAATCAGGCGGCCGGCCAGGGGCGCCGTCAACACAATGGACACGGGCCAGGCCGTGATCAACAGCCCCGCCTCCAGGGGGCTGCGGCCCAACCCATCCAGCAACAAGAACGGCAGGGCCAGATAGGCCAGGGTCTGGGCGCAAAACGCCCCCACAGAAGCCCCCATCGACAAGGCAAACACGGGTATGCGCAGCAAATCTACCGGAAACAGGGGCGCGGCCAGGTGCCATTGGCGACGCAGATACACACCGCCCACAGCCACCCCGGCCGCCAGCACGCCCCACGCCTCGGGCGAGGTCACGCCCCGCCCGGCACTGCCGCTGGCAACCAGCCGCTCGCCGCCCACAAAAATCAGCGTAAACATCAGCACGTTCAGCGCCACATCCAGGGCAGCGGGGCGCGGTGGCGCCACCGCGCTGGGTGGATTGAAGGGCAAAGCACGCCAGCCCAGCCACAGCGTGAAGGCCCCCAGCGGCAGGTTGAGCGCAAACAGCCACTGCCATGGCGCCAACGACAAAATACCCGCCGCCACAGAGGGGCCGGCCACCGCCGCCAGCGCAACCACCATGGAATTGATGGCCAGGCCGCGGCCCAGTTGCGCACGCGGATAGGTCAGGCGCACCAGCGCGGCATTGATGCTCATGATGCCGGCGGCACCCAGCCCCTGCACCGCCCGCGCAAAAATCAGCGTGCCCAGCGAATCGGCCAGCATGGCCCCCACCGAAGACACCGTGAACAGCGCCATGCCCACCAGATAGACACGCCGGTACCCCAGGCGCTCGCCCAGCGATGCCAGCGGCAACAACATGACGAGCGTAGCGATCTGGTATGCGTTGACCACCCAGATGGCCTGGGCGGCGCTGGCATTGAGCTCGCGCGCAATGCCCGGCAGGGCCAGGTTGACGATGCTGCCATCGAGCACCGCCATCGTGATGCCCAGAATGATGACCAGCATGGCCCGGTTGCGCGCCGGCTGGGGCAGCCCATCGGCTGGCCCGGTGGTAGCCTGGGTAGCGGCATGGGCAGCGGGGTTTGCGCGGTCCATCAGGTCAGGCTCCACTGCACCGCATCCATCCTGGTGCCAGACCGGGAACCATGAAAAGACTTTGAACAGGCTCTAACGACTGCAAGCGCTGACGAACGCCTCACAACAGCGACGAAACCGATGGCCACGACCAGGTCCGGGAATAGTGCAATTGTCAAAAAACGGTAAAAAAACATGTCGGGCGATTGTCACCCCGCCACAGCCATCATGCTGTCTCCGGGGCGGCGCCGTGGCATTGTCTGCGCGGCATACCGCCCAGGGCTCTGGACAACGCCGCACTGCCACCCCCAGATCAGACCGCCCGAGGCCGCGCCATCACGGGCCGTAGGGCGTCATGCAGGCCATCCCCCGCAATCAAACAGCGAGGGCGTACCACCCGGGCAAGCGCCTTCGATGCGCAACATGCGCAGCTTGGTCAGCGCGCCGCCACCGGCCGAAAAACCGCCGGGCCGGTCGCCCGCCGCCAGCACCCGGTGGCACGGCACCACGGGCGCGAACGGGTTCAGGCCCAGCGCTTGCCCCACCGATCGCGCCAGGCCCTTGCTGCCGATCTGCTGCGCCACCTCGCCATAGGTGCGTGTGCTGCCCGGCGGGATGGCGCGGGCAATGGCATACACCTGCTGGTGAAACGGCGAGATGCCGGTCATATCGAGCGGCACCTCGCGCAGATCGCGCGGCTGCCCTGAAAGCAGCGCCTGAATGCCTGCGATGGCGCTGCGCACCGCGGCGGGTGGCTCGGCCGATTCGGTGCACTGCAAGAGACCAGGGCTGCGCAACATGCGCTCCCGCGTGGCCCGCGCATCCACTTCGGGCAGCTGCACCGCCACAATGCCGCCAGGGCCCCAGGCAATGCCGCAGGTGCCGATGGCCGTGTCGAACAATGCGTGGCCATGGCCCAAAGGGGTGTCTGGCTCGGGCCAAGTGGATTCTGGACAGGCTGGCATTTGCTATTTATTTAATAGCTGTTAGCGCTTACCCCATAAGCGCTAAAGGCCATTTTTACTTAAATTTTTATCACCGGCTGCCTGCCCACGCCATCAATCCGCCCGGAGCGCTGCCCGCAGCTGCGCGCCCAGCTCGGGCTTGCCCGCAAACGGGTCGGTGGGGTTGCGGCCCAGCATGATGTCTTCCATGCGCGTCTGCACCGAGGCGATGGCCTTGGGGTGGCTGTAGATGTAAAACTGGCCCGCAGCAGCGGCATCAAACACCTTTTGCGCCACCTCGGCAGCCGTGACCTTGCCACTGCCCACCGCCTTGTCGCTCATGGCCTGGCCGATGAGCTGGCTCTTGGTGGGCTTGTCGGCAGGCAGGCCGCCGGGGCGGTTGCGGTGGCTCTGGCTGATGCCGGTGGGCACGAAGAAAGGGCACAACACGCTGGCGCTGATCTGGTCGGTGACCAGCGACAGGTCTTGGTACAGCGTTTCCGACAGGCTGACCACCGCATGCTTGCTCACGTTGTAGATGCCCATGTTGGGCGCTGCCAGCAAGCCCGCCATGCTGGCGGTGTTGACGATGTGGCCGCGCCAGGCGGGGTCTTTTTTGGCGGCGGCCAGCATCATGGGGGTGAACACGCGCACGCCGTGCACCACGCCCATGAGGTTCACGCCCAGCACCCATTCCCAGTCCTTCACCGAGTTTTCCCACACCAGGCCGCCTGCGCCCACACCGGCGTTGTTGAACACCAAGTGGGGTGCGCCAAAGCGCTCGAGCACGGCGGCGCCCAAAGCCTCCATCTGGGCGGCGTTCGACACGTCCACGCGCTGGGCCAGCACCTGGGCCCCGGCGGCGCGCATCTCGGCGGCGGCGGCGTCCAGCGCATCCTGCTGCACGTCCACCAGTACCAGGTTCATGCCCAGGCGGGCGCCAATGCGTGCGCATTCGAGGCCAAAGCCCGAGCCCGCACCGGTGAGTACGGCGGTCTTGCCAGCAAAGTTATCGATCATGTGTGTGTCTCCTTTGGTGTGTAGATGATTCGGGGCCTTGCACTTCAAAACGGGGTGCGCCCAACCGGCGGACACCGCGCAAAGGCGGCCACGGCGCGCAGGTGCCGTCCGGATTTTTGCGCAGTGCGCGAGAGGCGGTAGAGGCGCTGCTCAATCAAGAGGCAACCTCTTTGAGCACATAGCCGATGCGGGGAAAGTGCACATGCACCGTGCCGGCACGCGGATCGGTGCGGCGCACGGTGTAGCGCGTGCGCGTGGCGGCAATCAGCTCGCCCTCGGTGGGCTCGGTACCAAAGCTCTCGGCGGCAATGGTTACCCGGCTGCCCAGCGCGATGCCGTGCTCGTTCTGAAAAATATCGTCCACCACCGGTATGGGTTCGGCCCCTGCGGCAACGGTGATGGCATCTGCCGCACTGAATTTCTCCATGCGGCCATGCCCCAGTTCCGCCACCCGGTCCATCCACTCCAGCACGGCTGGCGTAGCCTGAAAGATGTCGGCCATCACCGGTACACACTGGCGTGTGAACCACAGGGGGTGGTAGGCGGCAAAGTCGGCCACGCAGGGCTCGGTGCCAAACGTGAAATCGTGCTCTTCCACCATGTGCGCCAGGCGCCGCAGATACGAGCGGTAGGCCGCCGTGGCATCGGGCGGGCGCAGGCGCTGCATGCCGGTGCTCATCTGGCGGCGGTCTTCCCCAAAGGCCTGGGCCGCCTCGGGCGCCACATTGGCAAAAAGTGCCTGCGCGCCGCGCGGCTGCAGGTTGTAGGCCATGGCGGCCCAGAACAGCGTAGTGTCGGCCCACTGCGCAAACACCCGCGCCACACCCTTGAGATGCGGCGGATACAGAACCGGCTCGGGGTGCCCGTGTTCAAGCACCTGGCAGATCAGGGCCGAGTCGCAATAGATGTCGGCACCGATCTGCAAAAAGGGCGTCTTGCGATAACCACCGGTGAGGGCCAGCACATCGGGCTTGGGCGCGATGCTGGGGATGATCACCGACTTCCAGGGCAACTGCTTGAAACCCAGCACCAGCCGGATTTTTTCGGAAAACGGCGATGAGGGATAGTGGTGCAGGATCAACGCAGACATGGGCTGTCTCCAGTGCAGTGGTTGAAACAGGCGGGGCCGTGCGGGGCATCAGCGCTTTGCGCTGCTCAGGGCGGGCTCCACAGCATCTCGATATGGGGAATGTCGTCTTCGAGGTACACATCGGACACCGCCACAAACCCCAGGCTGCCATAAAAGCGCTGCAGATGCGCCTGCGCGCTGATGCGCACCGCCCTGCCCGGCCACACCTGGTTGCAGCGGGCCAGCCCCTGCGCCATCAGGGCCCGGCCCGTGCCGCCACCGCGCGCCTCGGGGGCCGTGACCACACGGCCGATGGAGGGCTCGGGGTAGTTCACCCCCGGGTCTACCACGCGCAGGCAGGCCTTCAGTGCGCCCGCGCTGTCGTAGCCCAGCAGATGCCACGCGTGCTTGTCGGCGCCATCGGGGTCCTGGTAAGGGCCCTGCTCCAGGATGAACACCTTGCAGCGCAAGGCCAGCGCATCGTGCAACGCGTGCACACCCAGGTCGTCGAAACGGGCCCAGGTCCAGTGCAACGCAGGGGGCAGGTCGGGCATTTTGCGCTCAGCCTCTCAGGTCAAAAATATCAACGTGGATCAGATGAGTTTGACGAGTTGCTTGCCAAAGTTCTTGCCCTTGAGCAGGCCCAAAAAGGCCTCGGGCGCGGCGGCAATGCCCTGGGCAATGGTTTCACGCGGGCGCAGCTTGCCCGTGCCCACCAGGGTGCCCAGCTCTTTCAGGGCATCGGGCCACACTTCCATGTGCTCGCTGACGATGAAGCCTTCGATCTTCATGCGGTTGATGAGGATCAGCGCCGGGTTGGCCATGGGCAAGGGCGCGCCATCGTAGCCAGCGATCATGCCGCACAGGGCCACGCGGCTGAAGGCGTTCATGCGCAGCATCACGGCGTCCATGATCCAGCCGCCCACGTTCTCGAAATAGCCGTCGATGCCGTTGGGGCAGGCTTCCTTCAAGGCCTTGGACATGGCCCGCACGTCGCTGTGTTCCTTGTAGTCAATGCACACGTCAAAGCCCAGCTCTTCAACCGCGTACTTGCACTTCTCGGCACCACCGGCAATGCCCACGGCGCGGCAGCCGCGCGCCTTGGCCAGGGCCGCAAACGCGCTGCCCACGGCACCGGTGGCGGCACTCACCACCACGGTGTCACCTTCCTTGGGCGCAATGATTTTCACCAGGCCATACCAGGCCGTCACGCCAGGCATGCCCACGGCGCCCAGGTAGTGCGACAGCGGCACATGCGTGGTGTCCACCTTGCGCAGCGCGCCCACAGCATTGCCATCGACCACGCTGTATTCCTGCCAGCCACCCATGCCCACCACCTTGTCGCCCACGGCATATTTGGGGTGCTTGCTCTCCAACACTTCGCCAACGGTGCCGCCAATCATCACTTCGCCCAGGCCCTGCGACGCGGCGTAGCTCTTGCTCTCATTCATGCGGCCGCGCATGTAGGGGTCCAGGCTGAGGAAATGGTGGCGCACCAGCACCTCACCCTCCTTGAGCGCGGGGGTGTCGGTGGCAACCAGCTTGAAGTTGCTGGCCACGGCTTCACCCTGGGGGCGGTTGTCGAGAACGATTTGTTGATTGCTTGGCATGAGAGTCTCCTTTTTACTACCATTTTGATAGCTACCAGCGCTTTACCATAAAGCGCTAGAGCCCGTTTTGATTCAAAAAACTGGTGCCGACACAGCGCTGCGCCCCGGCACGCTTCAATCGGTTGAAATGGCCCGCGGCCCCGCTGCGGCGTCGGCAGGCTGGCGCCGCACATACTTGAACGTGCCCGTGGCGTGGCTGCAAATGCGGCCTTCGGCGTCATACACCGTGCCTTCGGCAAAAGCCATGCTGGCGGTGCGGTGGATCAACCGCCCCTTGGCCACCAGCGGCCCACGCGCGGGCTGCATGAAACTGGTCTTCATCTCGATGGTGACCACGCCGAATTCGGGTGTGTCACTGCGCGCTGCCGTGGCCAGGGTCACGTCCAGCAAGGTCATTGATGCACCGCCGTGGGTTACGTCAAACGAATTCAGGTGCTCTGGGCGTGCCTCGTAATGCAGCTCCGACTCGCCCCCCGCCATGCGGTGCAGCGTGAAACCAAGATGGCTGACAAAGGGGATTTCGGCACCAAAATTCAACACAGGCAACTCCAGGGTTTACAAAAAGGCAGCAAGCATAGTCTTGCAAGGCCGATGTGGCCATATTGGGGGGCGACAGGGGCGGTTGGCCAGCACGGCGGCAACCTGCAGGACGGCAGCGTCCGGGCCATTCGGGCAGCCCGGCACACAACGGGCCGCCCCAAAAGCGGCGCCCTGCACGCTCATCCGCCCGTGACCACGCTCACGCCACCATCCACCGCAAGCCACTGGCCCGTGATGTGCTTGCCCGCATCCGAGGCATACAGGGCGCACAGACCCTTGAGGTCTTCGTCGTCGCCCAGCCGGCCCAGCGGGGCGTGGGCAGCCAGTGCCTCTTCGCCCATGGCCTTGAGAGTGCCCAGCGTCATCTTGCTGGGAAAGAACCCCGGGCAGATGGCATTGACGCGGATGTTGTACTTGCCCCATTCGGCGGCCAGCGCCCGCGTGAAATTGATGACCGCGCCCTTGGAGGTGTTGTAGGCAATGGTGTTCATGCCAATCGGGTTGCCGCCCAGGCCCGCGATGGACGCCACATTGATGATGCTGCCGCTGCGCCGCGCGATCATGGTGTGTTTGGCAATGTGCTGGCTCAGGATGAAGTAGCCACGCACATTGAGGTTCATCACCTTGTCCCAGGCCTCTAGGGGGTGGTCTTCGGCGGGCGCTCCCCATGTGGCGCCGGCATTGTTGACCAGAATATCCACATGGCCCATGCGCTCCAGCGTTTCATCGGCCAGGCGCCGGATGTCGGCTTCTTGCGAGCAATCGGCGGCAATCCAGCGCGCATCAATGCCGGCAGCCTGCAGGTCGGCCGTGGCTTCTTCCAGATCAGACGCCTTGCGCGAGCTCAGCATGATCCGGGCACCGGCCTCGCCCAGCGCATGCGCCAGCTGCAGGCCCAGCCCGCGCGAGCCACCGGTGACTAGGGCCGTTTTGCCGGTGAGGTCAAACAATTGCTGGATGGTGCGGGTCATGTCGTTGTCTCCTGAATTGAATGGGGTCGCTGCCAGCAACCGGTCTGGCACTGCGTCGCGATGCATTGTGCGTTGACGTAGCGGCGTGGTCTGTCGCCTGCGCGATTGGAAGACACGGATGAGAAGCTCGGCGTAATCACCCGATTGACCTGTCGAATTTATTTACAGCTGAGACGTTACTGGCGGCTGAAAAGACAGCAAACCATTGATTCATAAAGACTTTTTTTATTGGCACAAAGCGTGCTTTGTAACAGTGGCTTCAGAAAACCATCCAGGAGAACCCACCATGTCGATGACAAAAAAACTCGCTATCGCAGGCATCCTGTCGGGTGCCTGCCTTGCTGTGCACGCTGCGCCCGTGACGTATCTGGCTGCAGACAACAACGTGACCACGCTCGCGCAAATGGTGAACTCGACCGCAGCCGCGGCGTCGTTCCTTTCGGTGGCTGGGGCCCTGAACACCGTGGATTTCGAATCCCCCCTGCCTGCCAACCTCACCATCACCGGCGGCACGACCAACACCGGAACCCCCGGATGTGGCGCCGTGTGCGGATTCAATACCACTGCGGGTGGCGCACTCTTTCGGACCGTAAGTGGCGGCTCGGTCACTTTTTCCTTCGTCAACGCAGTGGATGCTTTCGGCTTTTTCGTGAACGGCCTGCAGACCAATCTGGTTCCGCAGCAAACCATCACGTACGTGGATGGTTCCTCGGTCACACAGACCATCAACATGCCCTCGGCGATCAACGGTGGCGGCGCTTTCATTGGTTTCATTGACTACGGTCAGCTGATCTCCAGCGTGACTTTCAATGCGACAAACGACATTCTTGGGTTTGACGACCTGCGCTTCGGCCGCTCGGCCAACAACCCTGAAGATCCCAACAATGTGCCCGAGCCCGGCTCGCTTGCACTGCTCGGAATAGCGCTCGCAGGGCTTGCATCGATTCGCCGCCGCCAACAGCGCTGATCGATTGCCTGAGCGCCCGGCGCGCGAGACATCGTCGGGCGCGCGCACCCGTGGCAGGCCGTCAACAATTTTCGGCAGCCATCAGGGCAAAAATAGCGTGCAACCCCCATCCAGCAAGCGTTGACAGCTATATTTTTCAAAGCATCCGAGTCGAGTGCGGCCAGAGCAAGGCCCACTGCAGGGTGTTGTATGGTGTGATCCCGGATTCAGTGACCCGAGGCGCCCATGAAATCTGTCGATGATCGCTCGCGCGGCCTCCCGGTCGCGCTGGCGCTGGTTGTATTGCTCGTTGCGTATGGCTCGCTGTTTCCCTTCCAGTGGAACTTCAATGCGCCACAGGCGTTCATCTGGAGCGGCCGCATCGGTCTGGTGGACCTGATCGAAAACATCGCGTTGTTTGTGCCCCTGGGTGGGCTGCTGGGCTGGGCTGGGCAGGGGCGTCCGCGCAAGTGGGTGTTTTTTGCCGCTTGGCTGGTGGCGGCGATGGTGTTGGCCAGCGCGCTGCAATGGTTGCAAAAATTCCTGCCCCGCACCCCTGCACTTTCAGATGTCATCTTCAACATGGCGGGCTATGCCCTGGGCTGGGGCGCCGGGTTTGCCGCACGGTGGCGTGTGGGTCACTTGCTGAACCGGCACCAGGGTTGGGCCGATGCCGACCAGTTCACGCTGGTGCTGATCGCGCTGTGGTGGGTGGCAGAGCTGTATCCGCTGATTCCCACGCTGGACGTTTCCTCGGTGGCGCAGAACGTCAAGTCGCTGTGGCAGCAAGACCTGTGGCAGCCGCGGCGCATGCTGCTGCATGTGGGCATAGCGGTGGTTGGCTTGTCTGCCATTGCGCACCTGGCCCGCACCGCCCATCTGGCGCACCGCACACACACGTTGGCCCTGCTGGCCACACTGGCGGTGCTGGCAGGCAAATTCGTGGTCGTGGGTCAGTCGCCGGGCATGGCGGTGGTGCTGGGCATTGGGGGCGGCTGGTTGCTGTGGCGCTGGCTGGATACGTGGGCGCCGGGGGCACGCTGGGCGGCCACGGCATGGGTGGCCTTGGCCACCTACCTGCTCGACGCGATCTGGCCCTGGGCGTGGCGCACGCCGCCGGCCGACATGGAATGGATGCCGTTTGCTTCCACGCTCTCGACCTGGGTGCAGTCTGCAATCACCGCGCGGGCGTTTGAATGCCTGTGCTTTGGCGCCATCCTCTGGAGCACGGTGCGCAACGGCGCCTTGCTGGTGGGCATGACCATCTGCACGGCGGTGCTTGCACTGGCGTGCGAATGGACGCAGCGCTATCTGCCCACCCGCACCGCCGAAATCACCTCGGTGCTGCTGACCATCGGCATGGGCTGGCTGCTGTCGGTATGCACCACAGCGCGCAGACCACGCAACGTTGGTATGTGAGCTGTCAGCAGCCTAAAACGCCGCTTCGCTGAGCGCGGCGCAGGTGGTATCGCGGCTGTTCACCACATTCAGCCAGGCGCCAATTTTTGGCAGCTCATAATGATAGAAATAGCGTGCAGCGCCCATTCGACCTGCGCTAGCAGCTATTGAAAGCGTAGCATCTGCACGCAGCGTGGCCAGCGCCACATCCAGCCACACCCAGGCCAGCACGGTGTGGCCAAAGGCCTGCATGTAGGGCACGGCATTGGCCAGTGCCTCAGCCGGGTTGCCGGTGGCCCAGGCGGCCTGCGTGGCAGCGCCCACCTGCTGCAAGGCATCGCCCAGCTGCGCCGCATAGGCTGCCAATTCAGGCACGGCGGCAGCCTGCGCCATGGTGGCCTGCATGCGCGCGGACAGCAGTTGCATGCCCCGGCCGTTCTCCATCAGCACCTTGCGGCCCAGCAGGTCGGCCGCCTGGATGCCGTGCGTGCCCTCGTGGATCATGTTCAGGCGGTTGTCGCGCCAATACTGCTCCACCGGAAAATCGCGCGTGTAGCCGTAGCCACCGTGGATCTGGATGGCCAGCGAATTGGCCTCCAGGCAGAACTCGCTCGGCCAGCTTTTGGCGATGGGGGTGAGCACTTCCAGCAGCAGGCGCGCCTCGTCGGCGGCCTCGGGCGCGCCCGTGTGCTGCTCGTCCACCAGACGGGCGCAGAACAGGTTGAGCGCCAGCGCGCCTTCGCCATAGCTCTTTTGCGCCAGCAGCATGCGCTTGACGTCGGCGTGCTCGATGATGCGCACCTGGGGCTGCGCGGCATCCTTGCCGCCCTGCCCCACGGGCCGGCCCTGGGGGCGGTTTTTGGCGTAGTCCAGGCTGGCGTAGTAGCCCGCCAGGCCCAGCATGGTGGCCGCCATGCCGATGCCGATGCGCGCCTCGTTCATCATGTGGAACATGCACGCCAGGCCCTTGCCCGGCTGGCCCACCAGGTAGCCCACGGCCCCCGCCCTGCCCTGCACCGGGTATTTGCCTTCGCCAAAGTTGAGCAGCGTGTTGGTGGTGCCGCGCCAGCCCAGCTTGTGGTTCAGGCCCGCCAGCGCCACGTCGTTGCGCACGCCGGTGAGGTTGCCTTCGGTATCCACCAGCTTCTTGGGCACGATGAACAGCGAAATACCGCGCGTGCCCGGCACCAGCTTGCCGTCCGGCCCCGGAATCTTGGCCAGCACGAGGTGAACGATGTTTTCCGACAGATCGTGCTCACCCGACGAAATCCACATCTTGTTGCCCGTAAGCCGGTAGCGCGGGCCCAGCGGGTCTTGATCCCAAGGCACCGAGCCGTCCGCGGCTACCGAAGGGGCCTCGTCAGGAACTGCGCGCGTGGCCACGTCGCTCAAGCTGGAGCCCGCCTGCGGCTCAGAAAGGCACATGGTGCCCGAGAAGCGCCCCGAGAACTCGTTGAGCGCGAACACCTTCTTCTGCAGATCGGTACCGTGCACCATCAGCAGGTTGGCATTGCCCACGCTCAGCAGGCTGGAGCTGATGCTGATCGACGCCACGGCAAAAAAAGCATTGGCCGCCGCATCCACCGTGTAGGGCAACTGCATGCCGCCAATGTCGTAATTCTGCGCCGCGCTGAGCATGCCCGAGGCAGCGTAGGCGTCGTACGCATCCTTGGTGGCCTGCGGCAGCGTGACGCGCTCGCCGTCGAAATGCGGCTCCTGCGTGTCCACCGTGCGGTTGAACGGCGCGTACTTCTCGCGCGCAATGCGCTCGCAGGTGTCGAGCACCGCATCAAACGTCTCGCGCGAATGGTCAGCAAAGCGCTCGCGCGCGCTGAGCGTTTCGGCCTGGAGCCAGTTGTAAAGCAGGAAATCGAGGGTGGAGCGCAGGGTCGTCATGCCCAAATTATGGGTGGGGCACCCGGTCGGGCATGTCAGATGCGCGACGCGGCCGGGGGGTGTTGTCACCTCCGGGCCGTCCACTGGCAACCCGTCTCGCCGGGCGTCCGCACGACCCGAATCATTCTGAGACCATGACTCAAGCTGCTGAATCTCCTGTCCGTGCTCCTGTTGGCTGCTGCGGCCAGCCTATCGATGTCTCAGCGCAGGCCGAAAAAGGACAATACGAAAAGCACGACAACGACCAGGCCGACGATGTAAATGATGCTGTTCATGGGATTTTCCTTCGCGTGAATGGGATGAATGGCGGTGCATCGCCAAGGAGGCGCTGACCCGCAGCCCTACCTTAGCGACTGCGCTGCAGTTGCTCTGTACGCTAACGCTCATAGAGCCAGACGGCGGTTGTCATTCATGCCTTGGCATCCGAGATCGGTTTTGCAGAGTTCGCCCCACTCTGGTGCTTTCGGATAGACCAATTCAGCCAAAAATACAGTGTTTTAGGCCTCTGACGCCCGTCCAACAAGCGCGACAAGCTATCAACACAATAGCAAACGCCCCGCGCAGACCTTGCGGCCTGCGCGGGGCGTTCTGTTTTCAGCGTTGCCGTCGTCAGCGCTTACAGCACTTCAAACACGCCAGCGGCGCCCATGCCCCCACCAATGCACATGGTCACGCAGACTTTTTTGGCACCACGGCGCTTGCCTTCGATGAGGGCATGGCCGGTGAGGCGCTGGCCGCTCATGCCGAAGGGGTGGCCCACGGCGATGGCGCCGCCGTTGACGTTGAGCTTGTCGGCAGGAATGCCCAGCTTGTCGCGGCAGTAGAGCACCTGCACGGCGAAGGCTTCGTTCAGCTCCCACAGATCGATGTCGTTCATCGTGAGGCCCAGGCGCTTGAGCACCTTGGGGATGGCGAACACGGGGCCGATGCCCATTTCATCAGGCTCGCAGCCGGCCACGGCGAAGCCCAGGAAGCGGCCCAGGGGTTTGAGGCCCTTCTTGGCGGCCAGGTCTTCGTGCATGACGACCACGGCACCGGCGCCGTCCGACAACTGGCTCGCGTTGCCGGCGGAAACCAGGCCACCCGGCAGCGCCGAGCGCAGGCCCTTGATGCCGTCATAGGTGGTGCCGGCGCGAATGCCTTCGTCGTCGCTCACGGTGACTTGCTTGGTCATCAGGCCCATGACCTTGTCGGCCACGCCCATGGTGACGGTGATGGGGGCGATTTCGTCCTTGAACAGGCCGGCTTCCAGCGCGGCGCTGGCCTTTTGCTGGCTGGAGGCGCCGTATTCGTCCATGGCTTCGCGGCTGATGTTGTAGCGCTTGGCGACCTGCTCGGCCGTTTGCAGCATCGACCAGTACACCTCGGGCTTGTTCTTCATCAGCCAGGTTTCCTGCAGCATGTGCATGTTCATTTCCTGTGCGGTGCAGGAGATGGTTTCCAGGCCACCGGCCACGTACACATCGCCTTCGTTGGCGATGATGCGCTGCGCCGCCAGGGCAATGGTCTGCAGGCCGGACGAACAAAAGCGGTTCACCGTCATGCCCGACACGGTGATGGGGCAGCCGGCGCGCAGGGCGGCCTGGCGGGCGATGTTGGCGCCGCTGGCACCCTCGGGGGTGCCGCAGCCCATGATGACGTCGTCCACTTCGGCGGCGTCAATGCCGGCGCGCTGGATGGCGTGCTCGATGACGTGGCCGCCCAGTGTGGCGCCGTGGGTCATGTTGAAGGCGCCCTTCCAGCTCTTCGTCAGGGGGGTGCGTGCGGTCGATACGATTACTGCGGATGTCATGTTGGATCCTTGTTCGGTGGTGTGGCTGTGCGCTTAGTTGAAGGTTTTGCCTTCAGCAGCCAGCTTGGCCAGCAGCGGGGCGGGCTTCCAGAACGCAGCGTCGTCCAGCGGGTTCTTGGCAAAGCGGTTCATGGCCTGCACCACGTTGAACAGACCGACTTCGTTGGCGTAGTTCAGCGGGCCGCCACGGTACACCGGGAAGCCGTAGCCGAAGATGTAGACCACGTCGATGTCGCTGGCCTTGTTGGCAATGCCTTCTTCGAGGATGTAGGCAGCTTCGTTGACCAGGGCGAACACCAGGCGCTGCACGATTTCTTCGTCGGAGATCTTGCGGGGCGTGATGCCGAGCGAGGCGCGGTGGTCCTCGATCATCTTGACCACTTCGGCGTTCGGGATGGCGTCGCGCTTGCCGGGCACGTAGTCGTACCAGCCGGCGCCGGTCTTCTGGCCGTAGCGGCCTTTTTCGCACAGCAGGTCAGCGGTCTTGCTGTACTTCATGTCGGGCTTTTCGGTGTAGCGGCGCTTGCGGATGGCCCAGCCGATGTCGTTGCCGGCCAGGTCGCCCATGCGGAACGGGCCCATGGCCATGCCGAATTTTTCCATCGCCTTGTCAACCTGCTCGGGCGTGCAGCCTTCGTCGAGCAGGAAGCCGCCCTGGCGGCCGTATTGCTCGATCATGCGGTTGCCGATGAAGCCGTCGCACACGCCGGAGACCACGGCGGTCTTCTTGATCTTCTTGGCAATGGCCATCACGGTGGCGAGCACGTCCTTGGCGGTGGCATCGCCGCGCACCACTTCGAGCAGCTTCATCACGTTGGCGGGGCTGAAGAAGTGCAGGCCCACCACGTCCTGCGGGCGCTTGGTGAAGTTGGCAATCTTGTTCACGTCCAGCGTGGAGGTGTTGGAGGCCAGGATGGCGCCGGGCTTCATCACGCGGTCGAGTTCCTTGAACACGGCTTCCTTGACGCCGATTTCTTCAAACACAGCCTCGATCACGAGGTCGGCGTCCTTGAGGTCGTCGTAGCTCAGCGTGGTGCTCAGCAGGGCCATGCGCTGCTCGTATTTATCCTGCTTGAGCTTGCCCTTCTTGAGCTGGGCTTCGTAGTTCTTTTGGATGGTGGCGATGCCACGGTCCAGCGCCTCCTGCTTCATCTCCAGCATCTTCACGGGGATGCCGGCGTTCAGGAAGTTCATGGCAATGCCGCCGCCCATGGTGCCGGCGCCGATCACGGCCACGGCCTTGATATCGCGCTTGGGGGTATCCGAAGGCACATCAGGGATCTTGCTCGCAGCGCGCTCGGCCAGGAACAGGTGCCGCAGCGAGCGCGACTCGGGCGTCCACATCAGGTTGATGAACAGCTCACGCTCGAACAGCAGGCCATCGGCAAATTTGCGCTTGGTGGCAGCCTCGACGGCGTCCACGCACTTGGCGGGTGCAGGGAAGTTCTTGCTCATGCCCTTGACCATGTTGCGCGCGAACTGGAAGTACGCGTCGCCCTGGGGGTGCTTGCAAGGGAGGTTGCGTACCAGCGGCAGCGGGCGCACATCGGCCACGCTTTGTGCAAAGGCCAAGGCCTCGGCGGCCAGCTCTTCGGGCGAGGCCACCAGCTTGTCGAACAGCTTCTGCAGCTTGTCGAACAGCTTCTGGCCCGGCAGCATGCCGATCATTTCGCTCTTGATGGCTTCGCCGCTGACGATCATGTTCAAAGCCGCTTCCACGCCCAGCACGCGGGGCAGGCGCTGCGTGCCGCCAGCGCCAGGCAGGATGCCCAGCTTGACTTCGGGCAGCGCAACGCTGCAACCGGGAGCAGCCACGCGGTAGTGGCAGCCCAGGGCCAGCTCAAGCCCACCGCCCATGCAGACCGAGTGAATTGCGGCCACCACGGGCTTGGGCGAATTCTCTACCGCAGCAATCACGGAGTGCAGGTTGGGCTCTTGCAGGGATTTGTCGGTACCAAACTCCTTGATGTCGGCGCCACCAGAAAACGCACCACCCGCGCCGGTGATGACGATGGACGTCACCGCAGCATCGTCATTGGCACGGTTCAGACCGTCCACAATGCCCTGACGGGTGGACAGGCCGAGGCCATTGACGGGAGGATTGGCCAGGGTGATCACGGCAACGGGGCCGTGGACTTTGTATTCAGCGGTCATGCTGTTGTTCCTTGGAAATTAGAAAAAGAACGGTCGTGCGATTTTGATTGTAGAGAGTTCTGCCGGCATTGGCTGTGCTCTTTTGTCCCGCCCGGGACAAAAGAGCACAAGCCCTCCACGCCAAGGCAAAACCAGCCACCGGAACAGGGCGCAGTGCACATCAACGGCAACCTCGTGCAAGCCACCCCCTACCCTGCCAATGCGTGCGTCAAACCTCAAGCCACTCTTTGCGGACGTAGTTGTCAGCCCGCAAGGTTTCTGGTGTGCCCTGAAAAACGATGCTCCCGTGTCCCATGACGAGCGTGCGGTCAGAAATGGTCATCGCGATGGTGAGTTTTTGCTCGATCAACAGCACCGAGATACCGCGTGCCTTGATGGTCTGCAGGTATTGCCCCACCAACTCGACGATCTTGGGAGCCAGACCCTCGGTGGGTTCATCGATGATGATGAGATCGGGGTCACCCATGAGCGTGCGGCACAGCGTCAGCATCTGTTGCTCGCCGCCCGACATCACGCCGGCTTCAGTGTGCTGGCGCTCCTTGAGGCGAGGAAACATGCCGTACATGTCGTCAAAAGACCACCGGCTGCCCTTGCCCTTGCCTTTTTGCCCGAGCAGCAGATTCTGGTGAACCGTCAGGTTGGGGAATATGTCTCGGCTTTCGGGCACATAACCAATGCCCAGGTGGGCGATCTCGTAGGCTTTCTTGCCGGTGAGCGACTGCCCCTTCCATTGCACCGAGCCTTCCCAGTCCACAAGCCCCATGATGGCCTTGGCTGTGGTGGAACGCCCCGAACCGTTGCGCCCCAGCAGGGCCACGATTTCACCGGGCTGGACATCAAAGGAGACACCATGCAGCACATGGCTTTTGCCGTAGTAGGCGTGGAGGTTTTCAATGGTGAGCATGTCAGTGTCCTCCCGCCTGCGCATCGGCAACGGCGGAGCCCAGGTAGGCCTCCTGCACGCGCACATTGGCGCGCACCTTGTCGGGGGTGTCAAAGGCGATGACCTCGCCGTACACCACCACGGCGATCTTGTCGGCCAGGCCGAACACCACACCCATGTCGTGTTCCACCGTGAGCAAGGTGCGGCCTTCGGTCACTTCCTTGATGAGGTGAATGAAGCGCGTGGTTTCGCTGCGGCTCATGCCGGCCGTGGGCTCGTCCAGCAAGACCACGTTGGCCCCACCGGCAATGGTGACGCCGATCTCCAGCGCGCGTTGCTCGGCATAAGTGAGGTTGACGGCCAGGGTGTCGCGCTTCTTGTCGAGCTTGATCATTTCCATGAGCTGCTTGGCGCGCTCGTTGGCGTCGTCAAGGTTCGAAAGAAACCGCAAAAAGGTGTACTTGTAGCCCATGCTCCAGAGCACTCCGCAGCGCAGGTTTTCAAACACGCTCAGCTTGGGGAAGATGTTGGTAATCTGAAAGCTGCGCGACAACCCCATGCGGTTGATCTCGTAAGGCGCCTTGCCATCAATGCGCTGGCCATTGAGCAGCACTTCGCCGCTGGTGGGGCCAAAGCGCCCGCTGATCAGATTGAACAGTGTGGACTTGCCCGCGCCGTTGGGGCCGATGATGGCGACCCGTTCGCCAGGCTGCACGGCCAGGTTCACGCCACGGATGATTTCTGTCTTGCCAAAACTCTTGCGCAGATCACGCAGTTCGAGCGCACAAGGTGCGTTTGTCGCCATGTTCACAGCGCCTCCCCCCGCTTGATTTCGTGTTCGATCTCTTCCTGGATCGCCCCCCATTGCTGCACAAACTGGCGCCGACACAACTCGAACAACCCAAGCCCCGTGAGCAGCACAAACCCTGCGCCAAACCAGCTGCCCACCGAGTTGGCCTGCAAAGTGGCCCCGAGGAAATTGAGGTCAGGCCCCAAGGCGGCATTGAGCTGGAGGTGGTAGGTCATCTCCACCATGGCGGCCGCACCCAGCACGGCCACCAGTGCGGTGCCGCCCAGCGCAAGATAAGAGGGCCACAGGCCGCGCAACTTGCCGAACTTCGCCAGGCGCAGATTCATCATGATCAGGCTGGCAATGCCGCCGGGCGCATACATCACCATGAACAGGAAGACGAGCCCCAGGTACAGCAGCCAGGCCTTGGAAAGCTCAGACAGCAGCACCGACGCAAACACCAGCAGCACGGCGCCGATGATGGGCCCGAAAAAGAACGTGGCACCGCCCAGAAAGGTGAACAGCAGGTAGCCACCCGAGCGAAGCACGTTTACGCTGTCGGCCCCCGTGACGATCTCGAAATTGATCGCCGCCAGCCCGCCCCCGATGCCGGCAAAGAAGCCCGCAATGATGAACGCGAAATAGCGCACGCGCTGGGTGTTGTAGCCAATGAATTCCACGCGCTCGGGGTTGTCGCGCACGGCATTCAGAATGCGCCCCAGCGGCGTGCCTGTGAAGGCGAACATGGCAGCGGTGCAGACAAAGCAATACACGGCGATGAGGTAATACACCTCAATGGCGGGGCCGAACGTGATGCCAAAGAACGGTTTGCCATACACCCGGTCGGTGGTGATGCCACCTTCGCCGCCAAAAAACTCGGGGAACATCAACGCCATCGAGGCCACCAGCTCACCAATGCCCAGCGTGATCATGGCAAAGGTGGTTCCCGATTTTTTCGTGGTCACGAACCCCAGCAGGATGGCAAAGAACATGCCCGCCAGGCCGCCCACCAGAGGAATCAGCACCAGAGGCACAGGCAGCGCACCCTCGCCGGCCAGGTTCATTGCGTGAATGGCAAGAAACGACCCCAGGCCGGTATACACCGCGTGACCGAAGCTCAGCATGCCCCCCTGGCCGAGCAGCATGTTGTAAGACAGGCAGATGATGATGAGATAACCGATCTGCGAGAGCATGGTCAACGCCAGGCCGCTGCGAAACAGCATGGGCGCAACGATGAGCATGACCGCAAACAGGCTCCAGATGACCAGGCGGCCCACGTTCCACGGCTTGAACCGGTGGTATTGCGTGGCCGGAGAAATAGATGATGTGGTGGTCTTCATAGCCTCAGTCTTCCCGTGTACCCAGCAGACCCTTGGGGCGGAAAATCAAAATCAGAACCAGGAACAGATACGGCAGGATGGGCGCCACTTGCGAAACCGTGAGCTTGAGCAAAGGCCAGCCAAAGGTGCTTTCAGACACCGCCACGCCCATACCTTGCAGTGCAGATGCCACCGAGTAATCAATAGCCACGGCAAACGTCTGCACCAGGCCAATCAGCAGGGACGCCAAAAACGCACCCGCCAGCGATCCCATGCCACCCACCACCACCACCACGAAGATGATGGACCCGACCGAGGCCGCCATGGCAGGCTCGGTGACATAGGTGTTGCCCCCAATCACGCCGGCCAGCCCCGCCAGGGCCGCACCACCGCCAAACACCAGCATGAACACGCGGGGCACGTTGTGGCCCAGCGCCTCCACCATTTCGGGGTGCTTGAGCGCGGCCTGAATCACCAGACCAATGCGGGTGCGCGTCAGCAGCAGCCACACCGACACCAGCATCAGCAGGGCCACCAGCATGACGAACGATCGCGACTTGGGAAACTGCGTGCCATACAGCGTGAACAAGGGCCCCTGCAACTGCGTGGGCAACCCGTAAGGGACCGTGGACCGCCCCCACACCAATTGCACCAGCTCCAGAATCAGGTAAGACAGTCCGAACGTCACCAGCAGCTCGGGCACATGGCCGAACTTGTGCACACGGCGCAGGCTGTAGCGTTCAAAAATGGCCCCCAGGGCGCCTACTGCGAGCGGAGCAAGCAGCAGCGCGGGCCAGAACCCCACCACGCTGGAGATGGTGTAGGCGAAATAGGCGCCCAGCATGTAGAAACTGGTGTGCGCAAAGTTGAGCACACCCATCATGCTGAAGATCAGCGTGAGGCCTGAGCTCAGCATGAACAGCAGCAGCCCGTAGCTGACGCCGTTCAGCAAAGAGATCACGAAAAACTCAAGATTCATTGAAATTCTTCATTTCTGGGTCAAAAAAAGAGGCCCGAGGGACGTCGGGCCTCCTGCGTTCAAAAAGTGGTCTCAGGAAGGACGCTTCATCTGGCACGAAGTGGGCGTACTGGCCACATAGGGCTCGTAGTACTTCACAGGAACAAACGTGTGGCCCGTGTTTTCAGAGTCGATCGTGTACTTGCCACCCGTCTTCTCCCACTTCGAGACGAAGAGGCCTTGCTGCAGCTGGTGATCGGTCTTGCGCATCTCCACCTCGCCGTTGAAGCTCTTGAACTTCATGCCTTCCAGGGTGGCCGCCACCTTCACCGGGTCGGTGGACTTGGTCTTGGCAAAGGCTTCCGTCAGCATGGAGAAGGCGTGGTACACGGCGCCGGTGTACATGTCGTCATTGAACTTCTTCTTGTAGTCCACCACGATCTGGTTCAGGGGCCCTGGCAGGTTCATGTGGGCATAAGCCACCATGTACACGCGGCCAGCAGCGGCAGCGCCCATGGCAGTCGGGCTGCCGGATACGGATCCGTAGTAGGTGTAGAAGTTGACGTTGTTCAGGCCCGCGTCGTTGGCGGCCTTGATCAGCAGCGCCAGGTCGGAGCCCCAGTTGCCGGTGATCACGCTGTCGGCGCCCGAGGCCTTGATCTTGGCGATGTAGGGGGAGAAATCGCGCACCTGTGCCAACGGGTGCAGGTCGTCGCCGACAAACTGCACGTCGGGGCGCTTGCGCTTCATGATTTCCTTGGCGAACTTGGAAACCTGGTGGCCGTGCGAGTAGTTCTGGTTGATCAGGTAGACCTTCTTGACTTCAGGAAGGTCTTTCATGTAAGTGGTCAGCGCTTCCATCTTCATGGAGGTGTCGGCATCCAGGCGGAAGTGCCAGTAGCTGCACTTGCTGTTGGTCAGGTCCGGGTCCACCGCGGCATAGTTGAGGAACAGCACTTCCTTGCCAGGGTTGCGGGCGTTGTGCTTTTCCAGCGCGTCAATGATGGCCAAAGCCGGGCCAGAGCCATTGCCCTGCACCACATAGCGGGCACCTTGGTCCATTGCGGAACGCAGGGCGCTGGTGGTTTCCTGCGGGCTCAGCTTGTTGTCGATGCCGATGATTTCAAACTTGACGCCGGCTGCATTCTTTTTGTTGAACTCTTCCGCCAGAAACTGAAAGCTCTTGAGCTGGTTCGTACCCACCGCAGCCATCAGGCCCGAGAGCGGGTCTAGCCAGGCGATTTTGACGGTTTCGCCTTTTTGGGCGAAAGCGCCACCAGCGCTTGCCAGAATAACGGATGCAGCTACTGCTTTGATAGCAAATTTCATTGTCTTGTCTCCTGTTGAATCAACCGAACGCAGCGTACCGCGTTGCCACCAACCACCGCTCAGGGATTGCCCCTAGCAGCTATCACCCATGCGACTGGCATGCCGCGGATGCAGCGCTCCCCCGGGCGCCACACCCGCCCGAAATCAAAGGCCGGGAAGCTTGTAACCCTTGAGCTGCTCGCGCAGCTTGGCCTTGAGCATCTTGCCCGTGGCCCCGATGGGAATGGCATCGACAAACACCACGTCATCAGGAATCTGCCACTTGGCGGTTTTGCCTTCGTAAAAGGCCAGCAGTTCCTCGCGGCTCACTTCGGCGCCGGGCTTGAGGGCCACCGCGACGATCGGACGCTCATCCCACTTGGGATGCGGCATGCCGACACAGGCCGCCATGGCAATGGCGGGGTGTGCCATGGCGATGTTTTCGATGTCGATGGAGCTGATCCACTCGCCGCCAGACTTGATGACGTCCTTGCTGCGGTCGGTGATCTGCATGAAGCCATCTGCGTCGATGGTTGCCACGTCACCGGTGGGAAACCAGCCACGCCCCTGCGCATCCGCGATCAGGGGGCTGCCGCCTTCGCTCTTGTAGTAATCGGCCAC
This sequence comes from Acidovorax sp. 35-64-16, assembly GCF_002281195.1. Classification (NCBI taxonomy): domain Bacteria; kingdom Pseudomonadati; phylum Pseudomonadota; class Betaproteobacteria; order Burkholderiales; family Comamonadaceae; genus Acidovorax; species Acidovorax sp. 35-64-16. The sequence goes on from NZ_NCFM01000053.1 coordinate 21,889, forward strand.
GATCCATGGCCCCTTCACCAGCAGGTCACCGTAGGTCTTGCCATCCCAGGGCAGCTCGGCACCGGAGCTGTCCACAATCTTCATGTCCACGCCATAAATGGCGCGCCCCTGCTTTTGCAGGACCTTCATCTGTTCATCCCGCGGCAATGCCTGATGCTTGTTTTTGAGCGTGCACAGCGTACCCAACGGGCTCATTTCTGTCATGCCCCAGGCGTGCAGGACCGACACGCCAAATTCATCCTGGAAGGCATGGATCATGGCGGGTGGGCATGCCGAACCACCAATCACCGTGCGGTTGAGGGTGCTGAACCTGAAACCACCTGCCTTGACGTGGTTCAGCAACATCTGCCAGACCGTGGGCACACCTGCGGCAAAGGTCACCCCTTCCGATTCGATCAACTCATACACCGACTTGCCATCCAGGGCCGGCCCCGGAAACACCAGCTTGCAGCCGGTGAGCGGTGCCGAATAGGGAATGCCCCAGGCATTGACGTGAAACATGGGCACCACAGGCAGCACGGCATCGCGCGCCGACAGGTTCATCACATCGGGCAACGCTGCGGCATAGGCGTGCAGTGTGGTCGAGCGGTGGCTGTAGAGCGCCGCCTTGGGGTTGCCGGTGGTCCCGCTGGTGTAGCACATGCTGGATGCCGAGTTTTCGTCAAACACGGGCCAAGCGTAGTCGGTGGATGCGCCGCCAATCCAGGTCTCGTAGCTCACCAGACCGGGGATTCCCGAATCGGCTGGCAGCTTGTCAGCATCGCACAGCGCCACCCATTTTTTCACCGTGGGGCAGCGTGCGTGCACCGCCTGCACCAGCGGCAGGAAGGTGATGTCAAAGCACATCACCTGGTCTTCGGCATGGTTGACGATCCAGGCGATCTGATCAGGATGCAGTCGCGGGTTGACGGTGTGCAGCACACGGCCCGATCCGCTCACGCCAAAGTACATCTCCATGTGGCGGTAGCCATTCCACGCCAGCGTGGCCACGCGGTCGCTGAACTGCAGCTCCATGCCGTCCAGCACATTCGCCAGCTGCCTGGCACGGCGTGCAAGGTCACGGTAGGTGTAGCGATGAATATCCCCTTCCACCCTGCGTGAGACGATTTCTGCATCGCCGTGGTGCCGTTCGGCAAACTCGATCAGCGAAGAAATCAGCAGTGGTTGACTTTGCATCAGGCCCAGCATGTGTGCTCCTTGAATATCATGTTGATTGGAATCCTTATCCTACCGTGGCCAGTGTGCGTAAACCGGCTCAGTGCGCGGCCCTGCAACCGATCGCCCGCCGCCTAGGTGCCCGCTGCCGATTGAGATGGATGCAAGGCCTCGCGCGCCCCACGGCCTGGGCCACAGTGTGCAGCGTTGCCTTCTTCGCGCCAACACCTGTCGCGCGCCAGACAGTTGGCGGGCGGGGCCAGCGCCTCAGGCTGCTTGCCCATTTTTCAGATCGTGCTGCCTGAGTCGCTGTGTCAGACGCCAAGTCACACAATACGCAGATGAAGCCTCCCCCAAGTCACAAGGCCCATTGAAGGGCTGCGCCACCCAACGCCAAATCCGCTGCGCGGGCATGGCCCTGCAAGGGCCGGGGCATCGTGGCTGCGAGACAATGCACCGATGAACCCGCTTGCCACCAGCACTGCCACCTCGCCTCTGGAATGGACCAGCCAGGGTGCGTTCGCCAGCCTGGGGCCCACGTTTTTCACCGCATTGGAGCCCACCCCCCTGCCCCAACCGCACTGGATAGGCACCAGCACCGACGTGGCGCAACTGCTGGCGCTTGATGCAGACTGGATGGCGTCGGACGAAGCGCTGCATGCGTTCACGGGCAATGCCCGCCTGCCCGGCAGCAGCCCCCTGGCCAGCGTTTACAGCGGCCACCAGTTTGGCGTGTGGGCCGGGCAGCTGGGCGACGGGCGGGCCATCCTGCTGGGCGAAACCATGGGCGGGCTGGAGGTGCAGCTCAAAGGCAGCGGCCGAACCCCCTACTCGCGCATGGGCGATGGGCGCGCCGTGCTGCGTTCGAGCATCCGCGAATTCCTGTGCAGCGAAGCCATGCACGCGCTCGGCATCCCCACCTCGCGGGCCTTGTGCTTAACAGGGTCACCGGCGCCCGTGCGCCGCGAAGAAATTGAAACCGCTGCCGTGGTGACCCGGGTGGCGCAGAGTTTTATCCGTTTCGGCCATTTCGAGCATTTCGCCGCCCGTGGCAAGGTGGACGAGCTGCGCGCGCTGGCCGACTATGTGATCGACCGGTATTACCCGGCCTGCCGCACCACCGGGCAGCCTGGTGGCAACGCCTATGCAGCGTTGCTGCAGGCCGTGAGCGAGCGCACGGCAACCCTGATGGCGCACTGGCAGGCCGTGGGGTTTTGTCATGGTGTGATGAACACCGACAACATGAGCATTCTGGGTTTGACCATCGACTACGGCCCCTTTCAGTTTCTGGATACCTTTGCGCCCGGCCACGTCTGCAACCACAGCGACACCCAGGGCCGATATGCCTTCAACCGCCAGCCCAACGTGGCCTACTGGAATCTGCATTGCCTGGCCCAGGCCTTGATGCCGCTGATCGGCGACGAAGAGTTGGCCCGGGAGGCCCTTGCGTCGTACAAAACCGTTTTTTCCACCGACTTCATGGCCCGCATGCGCGCCAAGCTGGGCCTTGCCGGCGAGCGTGCCGACGATGCCGAATTGATCGACGGGATCTTGCTGCTGCTGGCAGAAAACGGAGTGGACTACACCATCTTTTGGCGCCGCCTGTCGCACGCCGTCGCGCAAAACCATTTTGAACTGGTGCGCGACCTGTTTGCCGACCGTGCGGGCTGGGACCAGTGGTTGCTATCATATAGTGAGCTACTTGCGCTTACAAATAAAGGGCTAGCGGCCGATTTGATGCTAAACAACAATCCCAAGTTCGTGCTGCGCAACCACCTGGGCGAGCAGGCCATCCGGGCTGCGAAACTTGGTGATTTCTCCAAATTCCAAACCCTGCAGCGCCTGCTGGAGCGTCCGTTTGACGAGCATCCTGGCCACGACGCCTGGGCAGACTTCCCGCCCGACTGGGCCTCATCCATCGAGATCAGCTGTTCATCATGAGCTACCCCATCCAGAAAACCGACGCCGAATGGCAAACGCTGCTCCAGGAAAAGGGTGCCGAGCCCGGCGCGCTGCAGGTTACACGCCATGCGGCCACCGAGCGCCCCTTCACCGGCAAATACGAAGCACACTGGGCAGACGGCACCTACCACTGCATCTGCTGCGGCGCCAAGTTGTTTGATGCGGGCACCAAGTTTGATGCCGGCTGCGGCTGGCCGAGCTTTTCGCAGGCAGTGCCCGGAGCCATTGCAGACATCGTCGATCGCAGCCACGGCATGGTGCGCACCGAAACCGTGTGTGCACAATGCGGGGCGCATCTGGGCCATGTCTTCGAAGACGGCCCGGCACCAACAGGCCTGCGCTACTGCATGAACTCCGCCTCACTCGACTTCACACAGAAGACCCCTTGAACCGGCCCAGGCCGTCACCCCAACCTCTGGCGACATGAAACTACTGATCGACTTCTTTCCCATCTTCCTGTTCTTCGCGGCATTCAAGATCTGGGGTATCTACATCGCCACAGCCGTGGCCATTGCCGCCACGGTGGTGCAGATCGGCTACCTGCATTTCAAGCACGGCAAGGTCGAACCCATGCAATGGCTCAGCCTCGGGGTGATCGTGCTCTTCGGTGGCGCCACGCTGCTGTCGCAAAGCGACACCTTCATCAAGTGGAAGCCCACCGTGCTCTATTGGTTGATGGGTGGCGCACTGTTGGGCGGCCAGCTGTTTTTCCGCAAAAACCTGCTCAAGTCCCTGATGGGCGCTCAGATGGACTTGCCGGAATCAGCATGGCGCACCATGAACTGGAGCTGGACGGGCTTCTTTGCCGTCATGGGCGTGCTCAACCTCTGGGTGGCTTACAACTTTGATACCGACACCTGGGTCACCTTCAAGCTTTTCGGTGGCATGGGGCTGATGTTTGTTTTTGTGCTGGTGCAAGCGCTGTATCTCAGCCGCTACATGAAGGACACCGAAGACACCAAGGGGCCACAAGCATGACCACGATCCCGCTTCCCGCCCTGGCCCAGGCCATGCAGCAGCGCCTGGCTGAAAAGCTCAACCCCACCGTGGTGGAGGTAGTAGATGAAAGTGCCGCCCACACAGGCCATGCGGGCGCCAACGGCACGGGTTTCGGCACCCATTTCAGGGTGCGCATTGCGTCACCTTTGTTTACCGGAAGAAGCCGCGTTGCGCAGCATCGCCTTGTGTATGATGCGCTGCAAGAATTTATTGACCAGGGTGTTCACGCCATCGTCATTGAAGTTCTCTGACCCGGCCCCCATCTTTACTGTTGCCGGCCTTCGGCCTGTAATCACTTTCTCACTTTTTGGATTCCGCATGAAGAAACAGCTCCTGTCCGGCCTCGTGGCCGCTGCCGTGCTGGGCACGATGGCCCTGCCCGTATCCGCCCAGAACCTTGCCATCGTGAATGGCAAGGCCGTGCCCAAAGAGCGCGCCGAAGTTCTGCGCCAGCAGGTAGAGCGGTCCGGCCGCCCCGTCACCCCTGAAGTGGAAGGTCAGATCAAGGAAGAAGTGATCGCCCGCGAAATCTTCCTGCAGGAAGCCCAAAAGCGCGGCCTCGAAGGATCTGCCGACTACAAAACGCAAATGGAGTTGGCCCGCCAAACCATCCTGATCCGCGAACTGTTCGCCGACTACCAGAAGAACAACCCCGTGACCGACGCTGAAATCCAGGCCGAGTACGACAAGTTCGTGGCCAACAACAGCGGCAAGGAATACAAGGCCAGCCACATCCTGGTGGACAAGGAAGCGGATGCCAAAGCCATCATTGCATCCATCAAAAAGGGTGCCAAGTTTGAAGACATCGCCAAGAAGCAGTCCAAAGACCCAGGCTCTGGCGCCAAGGGCGGCGATCTGGACTGGGCCAACCCCGCCAGCTATGTGAGCGAATTCACGGAAGCCCTGATCAAGCTCAGCAAGGGCAAGATGACCGAGACCCCTGTGAAGAGCCAGTTTGGCTGGCACGTGATCCGCCTGGACGACATGCGCCAAGCCCAGTTGCCCAAGCTGGACGAGGTCAAGCCGCAAGTTGCGCAGCAACTGCAGCAGCAAAAGCTGGCCAAGTTCCAGGAAGAACTGCGCGCCAAGGCCAAGGTCGAATAAAAAGTGCCTGAATGCGTTCGCACTGAACGCAGGCTCCACAATAGAAAAACGCGGTCCAGGCCGCGTTTTTTTATGGTGAAAGCGCCTTTCGCGCTTCCCTTGGAAATCAGCGCGCCTCGCAGGGCCTTATCTCTTGAGCACCCAGCCCAGCACCATCAGGCCACCGATCATGACTGGCTGATGCACCATGTAGTAGCTCAGACTCCACCGCCCGAGAGATGCCAGTGGCCGCAAGAACAACGGCACACCCAGCGGCACCAACGATACCGGTCGGGACAGCATCCACTGCCCAGCAGCCAGACCCCACCAGATGATTCCCAGCCAGGGCAGCACCGGCACGTAGTCCTCTGTAAACGGCTTGCGGGACACCAGGCCAAGCCAGTTCAAAGCGCGCCCATTCAACAGCGGCGCCCACTCAGCATCCACACCCGACAGGAGCAGCTTTGCACACCACGGCAGCGCCAGTGCAATGGCTCCCGCCAGCCAAAGCCAGCGCCCCCAGCCCGCGGTGCACCGGGCCACCACCAGCATGACCGCCATGCCATGCAGCACACCGAAATAGATAAAGCTTTGCGGAAACATCACCCACGAACTGACCGTCACCAGCACGGCGCAGCCAGCAATCTGGAGCCAGCGCCGACCAAACCGCACCCACCCCTGCCCTTGCTGTAAGGCGATGGCCTGACCGAGACCAGCACAGAAAAGAAAGAGGCTCACGATGGCGGTGCGCTGCAGAGTCCAGAAAGGATCAGCACGAAAATTCTGTGGCCAATAGCCAAAATGGCTCAGATCGAAACAAAAGTGGAAAACAGTCATCCACAGCATGGCAAAGCCCCGAAGGGCATCCACGCTGTCATAGCGAGCGTGGGGACTGGTGGCGGTGGAGAGCAGGTGATGAACGGTCATGGGTGTCGCGGCATTGCACTCGGCAGCATAGCTGCGCCGAATCGCAACATAGTGCTCTGTCTGCCAAGTTGGGTATCTGACAGGCAACAAAAAAGGACTTGCAGCGTTTGCTGCAAGTCCTTTGAACAATGGTCGGAGCGGCGGGATTCGAACTCGCGACCCTCTGCTCCCAAAGCAGATGCGCTACCAGGCTGCGCTACGCTCCGACAGCTCGTATTCTATCCCGGAATTCAGAGCTGTTTGGAGTCTGATGCATTTCTTTTTTTACATCTCTCCAGCCACTGAAGTCACCGGCAAAGAATCAACGACTCGAAGGACCAGGGCCACGACCGGCCAGATGGCGGAAAGTGATGCGGCCCTTGGTCAAATCGTAAGGCGACAGTTCCAGCGAGACCTTGTCGCCCGCCAGAATGCGGATATGGTGCTTGCGCATCTTTCCACCGGTGTAGGCAATCAACTGATGGCCGTTTTCCAGGGTTACGCGAAAACGCGAGTCGGGCAAAACTTCCGTCACGGAGCCTTGCATTTCAATCAGTTCTTCTTTGGCCATGTGTATCTCTTAAAAACAAATATTCTGTGGTTGATGCGCCGGCACATCGTGCATCCACAACCGCCGTCACCGTGCCTTCTGGGGGCTCGGAGCACGGTGCTTTGCGGGCGGGGGAGTCGCTGCACCCGGGGTGCAGATCAGAAAAGAGGCCGGTGAGACGGCTTCAATGGACAGGCGAGGCGCTGTGCATGAGCGTGACAATTGTAGCGCGATGTCCCCGTCCTGCCTATGTCGCCAAGACAGACCGCCCGGCAAAGGTCAAATCCCTCTCTTGCTGCATCCGCCACAGTCGGTGGGTGCGCAGCACAACATGCCACGGCATGCGACCGATAGAATCAGCCGCTTTCGTCCTTGAGGGTTCGTCCGTGTCTGATCGCCTGGCAGTTTTGCCGCAATACATCATGCCCAAGCGGGCCCTCACCACCCTGGCTGGCAAATTTGCCTCCGCACAGTTAGGAAGTTTGACCACGGCAGTGATACGCCGCTTTGTGGCACGCTACGACGTGAACATGGCAGAGGCTGCCAACCCCGACGTCGCCAGCTATGCGTCGTTCAACGACTTCTTCACACGCTCTTTAAAACCTGGCGTACGTCCGCTGGCATCGGCCGATCTGATCTGCCCGGTGGACGGAACCATCAGCCAATTCGGTAGCATCGATAAAGACCAGGTTTTCCAGGCCAAAGGCCACCGCTATTCCACAACAGCGCTGATCGGTGGTGATGCGCTGCTTGCAGCGCCCTTTGACCACGGCCACTTCGCCACCTTGTACCTGAGCCCACGCGATTACCACCGTATTCACATGCCCTGCGCGGGTCAGCTCACGCGCATGGTGCATGTGCCGGGTGACCTATTTTCTGTGAACCCCACCACTGCGCGTGGCGTGCCTGGCCTGTTCGCACGCAATGAGCGCGTCGTGTGCGTTTTTGAATCGGCACATGGGCCATTTGTGCTGGTGCTGGTGGGCGCCACCATCGTGGGCAGCATGGCCACCGTGTGGCATGGCCAAGTCAATCCTCCGCGCACTGGTCAGCTGCGTCAATGGGACTACGCGCCAGGTCAGGTGGCCCTGCGGCAAGGCGAAGAGATGGGTCGTTTTCTACTGGGATCTACCGTGGTGATGCTATTTCCGAAGGGGCCGCTGCAGTTCAACGCCCATTGGGCCGCGGCACGACCTATTCAACTAGGTGAATCTATGGCCCAGCGCCAATAAACCGCAGGTGCACTTCGAGCAATATTGACGCCACTCCAACAGTGAAAGCACTCCTTCAGAAGCTATCCAGGACACGCGTGAGCGAAAACGCGGTGGGCTCCAGGGTCAACATGTCGGGATGCACGGGAGTCTCGTGGCCCACCAGATAGACGCGCATGGCATTGCGCCGAATCACAACATGGCTTACCGTCTCCCGGCTCTGCCCAAACTGAACGGACACACCCTGCTTGAAAAGGGGCATGTAGTAGTAAACCGCATCGCTCATCGTATGCGGCTCCCCCCGCTGTCTGCATGATTGGCACCGCCCTCCCAAATGGAGGCAACTTTTAATCCTAGCACCCCCGAGAGCACTGCGCAGAACGGAAGCCCCAAAAGTAACGGTTACAGAAAAAATTTCTCAAGAAGGCAACGGAGAACTCAGCGAGAAAAACGGCAGAATACATGCCCGGAACGACGGCTTCCTGAGGGCGATGCCCAAGAGACCAAAGCGCGAAACCGCGCCACCACAAAGGGCACGCGCAAAAAAGTCCCAACCGATAAGGGTTGGGATTTCAAATTATGGTGGTAGAACACGAAACTGAGCCCGCGTCCGTCATCTGAACCAGATACGAAAGCGACCCCATTGTAGGTGCCCACCTGTACGAAACGAGCATTTGGGAAATCCGGCCGTCCAACGCTGCGCCAGCTCGGACAACCATAAACACACCCATTCACACCCATTCTTGGACACCTTCACCACCTGCCCGGCCTGGATGCCACTTGCCTTAGTCCCATTTTGGGACTACACTTCGACCCATGCGAGTGATTGCCGTGTCCACCCTTCGGGCCTTCTGGGAGCGCTACCCCGACGCCGAGCAGCCGCTGAAGGCTTGGTACGAGGAGGCCACCAGTGCGAGCTGGAGCCAGCCCGCCGAC
>NZ_NCFM01000054.1:0-14704 GCF_002281195.1 Acidovorax sp. 35-64-16
CGCCCATCCGCCTTTTAAAACCAGATCGACATGCCGACCCAGAAACGCGCACTGACCCGCTCGATGACCCTGCTGTTTGCCATCGCTTGCGGCACCATCATCGGAAACATTTATTACGCACAGCCGCTGCTCGCCGCCATCTCCGACACCTTTGGCCGCTCGCCGACCAGCCTCGGCCTTCTGGTCACGCTCACCCAGCTGGGCTATGCCTGCGGCCTGGTCCTGATCGTGCCGCTGGGCGGCGCCCTGGCGATCCGCACCAAGAGCGGCTTCAGCCACCCCGGCAGCAAGCTTGAGCTGTCCGGCGGCAGCTTCGGCCGGCGCAATCTGGAAGTCGAGCACGGCGGCAACAACGGCAGCATCGGCTGGTACATGGCGGCCGACTGGTTCAAGGAAGACGGCTGGCGCGACTTTTCCGATTCCGAGGTCAAGCAATTCTTCGGCAAGCTGTCGCACAAGAGCGCCGTCGGCGAGGCTGACCTGACGCTGACCCGCGCCGTCACCCGGCTGACCGGCAACGGCCTGCTGCCGGAGTCGATGTACGCGGCCCGCCGCGACCAGATTTTTACCCACCCCGACATCACCCGCAACGACCTCACCCAGCTGGCGCTCAATGGCCGGCTCTGGCTGAGCGAGGCGACCAGCCTGAGCGGCACGGTCTACCACCGGCGCAGCAAGACCCGGACGCTGAATGGCGACATCAACGACGAGTTCGCAGGCAGCCCCTTCGATGGCGTTTCCGATCAGGAATCCGGCGCCCATAACCGGACCAAAACGACGCAGCAAAGCAGCGGCGTCTCGGCCCAGTGGAACCTGAGCAGCGAGCGCCAGCAACTGGCGATTGGCGCCTCGCTCGACGCCGCCAAAATGCGCTTTACGCAAACCGCCGAACTCGGTGTGATCGACGCCAGCCGGGGGATTTCCGAACTTGGCGCGGCAGTCGATGAAAATTCACTGAGCGGCACGACGCGCACCACCAGCTTTTACCTGACCGACACCATCGCGCTGGGCAAGGCGGTACATCTGACCGGCTCGGCCCGCTACAACATGAGCCGGGTGACCACCCACGACGAACTCAACCCGAATCCGCCCAACCTCGATGGCGATCACAGCTACAAGAAACTCAATCCGGCCCTCGGCCTGACCTGGCAGATACTGCCGGAGCTCAACAGCTACGCCGGTTTCAGCCAGGGCAACCGGGTCCCGACGCCGATTGAACTGGGTTGCGCCGACCCGGCCAATCCCTGCACCCTGCCCAATTCGATGGCCGCCGACCCCTTCCTCAAGCAGGTCATCGCCCGCACGCTGGAAGCCGGCCTGCGCGGCAAGCTGCCCGGCGAAATCGAATGGAATGCCGGCGTCTACCGCACGGTCAGCAGCGATGACATTCTTTTTGTCGGCACCTCGACCAGCGCCGGCTATTTCACCAACTACGGCCAGACCCGGCGCCAGGGCCTCGAACTCGGCCTCAACGGCAGCCGGCGCACAGTCGACTGGCGGATCAACTACAGCTATCTGCAAGCCACCTTCCAGTCCGCCGCCTGCCTGCTGGCAGAAAACAACAGCTCGCGCGGCACGGCGGCCGAATGCACGGCCGGCGGCCAGGATGACGAAATCCTGGTCAACAAGGGCGACCGCATGCCCGGCCTGCCGAGTCACAGCCTGAAGCTCGGCCTGTCGTGGCGGGCTGCCGACTGGCTGCGCATCGGTAGCGATGTCCAGGCCTTCTCCGGCCAGTACGCCCGCGGCAATGAAAACAACCAGCACCAGTCCGGCACCAGCACCGACCTGTTCGGCAATACGCGGACCTTCGACGGGGCCGGTCGCCTGCCCGGCTACGCCATCCTCAACTTCAACGCCGAAGCCAGCCTCGGCGCCGGCTGGCAGCTGTTCGGCAAGATCAACAACGTCTTCGACAAGCGCTACGGCACCGTTGCAGCGCTGGCCGAAAATCCTTTTGCCGGCAATGGCAGCTTCCAGCCCGATTCCAGCACCTGGCACCACGAAACCTTCATCGCCCCCGGCGCGCCGCGTGCCGCCTGGGTCGGCCTGCGTTATGTCTTCGGAGGCAGATCATGATCTCCACCTTGCGTCAACTTAGCCTGCATACCCGGATCAGCCTGGTGCTGACCGGGCTGGCCGCCAGTTTTCTGCTCGGCCTGGCCGGCCTGTGGATGCAAGGCGCCCGTAATGGCATTCATGAAGAAGTCGAGGCGGCCAGCCGGGTCTCGATCCAATGGCTGACCGCACTGACCGCGCAAATGCAGGATGTGCCGCCGGCGGCCTTGAATCAGCGGGTGCTCGACATGGTCAAACCGCTTGGCCGGATCCGCGCCAACGGCCTCGAAGTATTCACCGCCGACGGCCAATCGCTCTACCGTTCGCCGCCACCGACCTACAAGGCCGGGCGGACGGTACCCGGCTGGTTTGCCGACATGCTGGCCCCGGCCCTGGCGCCGCGCACGCTGGCGCTCGGCAACCTGAATCTGGTTCTGACACCGGATGCTTCGCGTTCGCTGCTCGACACCTGGGATGATCTGTCGGCGATGGCCGGCTGGGCGCTGCTGCTGCTGGCCGGGCTGTTCGTCGCCACCCGCTGGGCGCTTGACCGTGCCTTGCGGCCGCTGGCCCAGGTCATGCAGGCGCTCGACCGGACCGGCTCCGGCCGTTTCGATACCCGCCTGCCGGTCTTTGCGACGCCCGAACTGGGGCGGATTTCCCGCGCCTTCAACGGCATGGCCGACCGACTGATTGCTGCGGTCAACGACAATGTCCGGCTCGAAACCGAACGTGAAGTCGATGCCCACCTGCAAAGCCGGCTCGACGCCGAGCGCGGCACGATTGCCCGCGAACTGCACGACGAACTGGCCCAGGGCATCACGGCCGTACGCGCCCTGGCCGGCGCCATCGCCCAGCGCACGGCCGAACAACCGGCGCTGCACAGCCACGCCCAGAGCATCGTTGCCGTCACCGGCGAAATGCAGAATGGCGTCCGCGGCATCCTGCATCGCCTGCGCCCGCCCCCCAGCGGCGGGCTGGCCGCAACACTGGAACGGAGCCTGCTCGCCTGGCAGTTGCAGCATGAAGAAATCACCCTGCACAGCCGCATCACGCTGGGCGAACAGCCGGTCAGCGAGGCCGTGGCACAGGCGGTGCGACGCATCGTCCAGGAAGGGCTGACCAATATCGTCCGCCATGCCCGGGCCAGCCAGGTTGAGCTGGTCATCGCCCGGCAGGCCGGCGAACTGGAAATTTCCCTGCGCGACAACGGCCCCGGCAGCAGCGGCCAGCCTTCGCCGCAAGCCGGCTGCGGCCTCGGCCTGAGCGGCATGGCCGAACGGGTCGCGCTGCTCGGTGGACAACTCACGATCAATCATCGGTCCGGCCAGGGTTTCTGCCTGGTTGCCCGCCTGCCGGACCATACCCCCTGCGCCATTCTGGAGACACAGCCATGAGCAATTCACTGCACGGTATCCGCGTTCTGCTGGCCGACGATCACGCGATGGTTCGCCTCGGCTTCCGTATGCTGCTCGAATCGGCCGGCGGCTGCGTGATCGGCGAAACGGAAAACGGCGAAAGCGCCCTCCGGCTCTATGCCGAAACGACCCCCGACATCCTGATCATGGATGTCTCGATGCCCGGTATCGGCGGCCTGACCGCACTCGAACGACTGATCAGCTGGGCGCCCAAAGCCCGCGTCCTGATGCTCTCGGCCCATCACGACGATGCCGTGCCGGTGCGCGCCTTGCGCCTCGGCGCCCGGGGTTATTTGTGCAAACGGGCGACGCCGGAGGAATTTCTCCGCGCCGTCGGCCAGGTTGCCCGCAACCAGCGTTATCTCGACCCGGAACTGGCACAGGCCGTGGCGCTGGCCCAGCTTTCCGGCGCCACCAGTCCGCTCGAAACGCTGACCGAAAAGGAATTCGCCGTCTTCATGCAGCTGGCACAGGGGCGTACGGTCAACGACGTGGCGGCCGATTTCTTCCTCAGCCCGAGCACGGTCGGCACCCACCTTTACCACATCAAACAAAAGCTCAATTTGCAGAATGCCGCTGAAATGGCCTTGCTGGCAATGCGTAGCGGCCTGATCGAGGCTTGATTGGTCACCGATCCGCTGTTTCCCGCCAGTCAGCCGCGTTTTGTCCGGCAGATGGCCGTCGGCGAGGGCCACATGCTCTACGTCGAGGAATGTGCTGCGGTAGACGGCCTGCCCGTGGTCTTTTTGCATGGTGGCCCGGGCAGCGGCTGCTCGCCCAATCAGCGCCGCCTGTTCGACCCGGCCCGTTACCGCGCCATCCTGGTCGACCAGCGCGGTTGCGGCCGCAGCCGGCCACTCGGCAACACCCGGGCCAATACCACGGCACATCTGGTTGCCGACCTCGAATACCTGCGCGAAGCGCTCGGCATTCCCCGCTGGCTGGTTTTCGGCGGCTCGTGGGGCGGCCTGCTGGCGCTGGCCTACGCCCAGGCACACCCGGAGCGGGTGCTCGGCTTGGTCCTGCGCGGCATTTTTCTCGGTTCGCGCCAGGAGATCGACACCTATGCCCGTGCCGCCGCGCTGTCCAGCGGCTTTAGTTCGGCGCTAACCGAAACGGATGCCCTCGCCCCCTGGCTGGCCGCAGTGATGAGCCACGAAGCGCCACTGGCGCTACCGGCCATCCGGGCCTGGCTCAACTACGAACGGCGGTTGATGGGCGACCCGCCGCTGACCGAGCAACCCGATGCCGCCCAGGTCGCCAAAGTTCGCCTGCAAATGCATTACCTGGCCAATGACTGCTTCGTGCTGCCCGGCCAGTTGCTGGCCGGCATCGAACAATTGCGCCACCTGCCGGCCGCGATCGTGCAGGGGCTGGCCGACCCGGTCTGCCCGCCGATGGTCGCCGAAAGCTTGCACCATGCCTGGCCTGAGGCCGCCTGGTGGCCGGTCGCCGACGGCGGTCATGGCGGCTTGTCGCCACCGATCGCCCGGGCCTGCATCGACGCACTGGACTGGGTGGCAACCGCGGAAGGCAGCCCGCAATGAAACGCAACATCGGCCGCAGCGCGCTTCTGGCCGGCATCCTGAGTCTGGTGCCGCCGGCTTTCGCCTGGGAACTGGCCGGCACCAAGAGCATCGCGCTGCACAACCGCGAAGGCCAGCGGCTGCCGCTCGGCACCGTGACTTTCCTGCCGGTGGACGGAAAAACCACGTTCACCCTGCAACTGGATCCCGACCGTTTCAAGGATTTTTTCCTGTCGATGAAGGAATTCAAGTGCCTGGAAAGCAGCGAAGAAATTCAGTGCCACGTACCTTATCCCTATCCCAATCCAGCCACGGTCAGTGCCGACAATCTGGTCTGGCTGGAGCACTCCCTGCTGTTTTTCTACAAGGCACCGCGCGATTTCGGGGCCAAGCTGTGGAACGGCATTTACTATCGAATGCAGATTACGGAGCGCGGCATCGTCGGCACGCCGCAGGCGATCGATCTGGTGCAGATGGGTGCCCCGCCGGCCGACCCTTCGATTCCCCCCTTTGGCACGGATGGGCGAAGCGAGATTGTTCCTGAAAGTCGCTGGTTTCCCCGTCTGACCATTGAGTAGCCGGGAAATTTAAACGGTTCACTTTCCCGGTCGAACTGTTGTGGAAAAAATGAAAATTCATCGCCGATTTTTGCTCGCCATCATGCTGTGCACCTTGCTCGACACTGCGGCTGCCCAGGAAAGCAACGCGGCTGACTGGCTGAAGAATCCGGCGCTGGGCAATTACACCGCCTATGCCGAATTCAAGATGGCGAACTACGCTGCGGCCCGCCAAATCTGGGAAACCCTGGCCGGATTGGGCAATCCCGATGCCTTGTTCAATCTTGGCATCCTCGCCGAAGATGGCCTGGGTGAAGCCAAGGACATCCAAAAAGCTGTCGCGCTCTATGAAGCCGCTGCCAATGCCGGTGGCTTCAAGGCCCAGTACCGGCTGGGCATGCTGTACAGCGATGGCGGCGTGGTCAGCCAGGATGTTGCCAAGGCCGCTCACTACCTCAGCCTTGCCGCAGCCAACGGCGACAAGGAAGCTGCCGCACGCCTGGCCTCGCTGGCTCAGCCAGCTCGCCCGCCAAGCGATTTCGAACAGGCGGAACGCCTGAGCAGCCGCGGTCAGCACGCTGAAGCAGCATTGCTCTTCAAGCGCCTAGCCGAGGCCGGCAACATCACCGCCACCACCCGTCTGGCCTGGATGTACGAAGCGGGCCGTGGCGTCGAACGCAATCTGGCCGAGACGGCACGACTTTTCATGCTCGCCGCCTCGGCCGGTGATGCCGAAGCCGAATACGCGGTCGCCGTCATGTACCGGACGGGCAAAGGCCAGCCACTGGATCGCGCGCAGAGCCTGGTCTGGCTGCGACGTGCGGCCGGCCACAACTACCCGGCCGCCGTAGCGGCACTGGCCGCAGAAGGGACTGATCGTTAGGCAAAGGCTGGCATGCCGCCATCGCACACCACCCCTGACCGGGTATGCAGCGAAAATCGCTAGTCGCAATTCAGGATTTCCCCGGCGCCGGGTGCCCCACCCCGGCCCAGAATCAATCATCGCATCACCGCTGTCAAAAGGACTGCCATGTCGCAAATCGAATCAAGCCTCCGTCTGGATGGTCAGGGCAAGCCGCTCTGGCTGGTGCTCGAACTGACCTATCGCTGCCCGCTGAAATGCTCGTGGTGCAGCAACCCGCTCGATTTCGAGGATTACGGCAGCCGCGAACTGAGCACCGAGGAATGGAAAAGGGTGCTGCGCGAAGGGCGCGAACTGGGCGCGCTGCAACTCGGCTTTACCGGCGGCGAACCCTTGCTGCGCGATGATCTGGAAGAACTGGTCGCCT
Organism: Acidovorax sp. 35-64-16; assembly: GCF_002281195.1. Taxonomy (NCBI): domain Bacteria; kingdom Pseudomonadati; phylum Pseudomonadota; class Betaproteobacteria; order Burkholderiales; family Comamonadaceae; genus Acidovorax; species Acidovorax sp. 35-64-16. The sequence continues at coordinate 6,849 of NZ_NCFM01000054.1, forward strand.
ACGCCAGCGAAATCGGTTTCTACACCAATCTGATCACCTCCGGCATCGGCCTGACCGAAGAACGGCTGCTCGCCCTCAAGGCGGCCGGCCTGAAGCATATCCAGCTGTCCTTGCAAGCGATTCAGCCCAAACTGACCGACACGCTGGTCGGCGCCCGGGCGCATGCCCTGAAGATGGAAGCGGCGCAACTGATCAAAAAACACCATTTCCCGATGGTGCTCAACGTCCCGCTGTTCCGGCAGAACATCGGCGAAGTCGACGGCCTGCTGGCCTGGGCGGTCGATCTCGGCATCGAGTACATCGAGTTCGCCAATATCCAGTATTACAACTGGGCGCTGATGAATCGCGAGGAACTGATGCCGTCGCTGGCCCAGGTCCGCGAGGCCGAGCGCGTCGTGAACGACTGGCGCAGCCGGCTGGGCAACACGATGACGATCTATTTCGTCATCCCCGATTACTACGAAGGCCGGCCGAAAGCCTGCATGAACGGCTGGGGCGCCATTCACCTGACCATCGCGCCGGATGGCGTGGCGATGCCCTGCCAGGAGGCGCGAGTCATTCCCGGGCTGGAATTCGAAACGGTACGCGACAAGTCGCTGGCCTGGATCTGGCACGACTCGCCGCTGTTCCGCAAATATCGCGGCCTCGACTGGCTGCCCGAGCCATGCAATTCCTGCGACGAAAAGGAACGCGATTTCGGCGGCTGCCGCTGCCAGGCCCTGCTGCTCACCGGCGACGCCAGCAATACCGACCCGGCCTGCAGCAAATCGCCGCACCACCAGATGATCAAGGAAGCGGTAGCGCAGGCGGCCAAACCCTTGCGCTTCCATAAACCCTTGGTCAAGCGCTGGGCCGGTGCGGTATCAACCGACTTCATGGGCGTCTGAACACTATGCCTCACCCCTACGACACCGCGACCGGCACCATCGCCCTCGGCATCGTGCTGACCGTCGTGCTGGTCCTGCTGCTGCGCCAGCTGGCGGGCTGACAGCATGGACAGCACACTGCTCGACCTCCTCGCCCGCTGGGCGCACTTCCTTGCCGGCGTCATCTGGATCGGCCACAATTACTCGAGCGTCGTCCAGCGCCCGAGTTGGCGGCCGCTGCAGCCGAGCGACCTGGCCGATGCCAGCAGTCCGCGCCTGCAAGCGGTGATCAACCGCGAACACGGCACCTTCCGCTGGGCCTCGGTGGTGGCGTGGAGCGCCGGCATCTACATGCTCTGGCAACGCGGCTGGCTGCCCGGCGCCCTGACCCTGGACGGCAGCCTGGCGGCGATTGGTCTGGGTACCTGGATCGGCACGCTGATGCTGCTCAACCTGTGGTTCGTCCTCTGGCCGCACCAGCAAAAAGTCCTCGGCCTGAAGCCGGCCAGCATCGACGAAAGGCTGCGCTGCTCGCGGATTACCCATCTTTCGTCACGCACCAACACCATGCTGTCGATCCCGTTGCTCTTCTTCATGGCGGCCGGCAGCCACGGCGGCGTCCTGTTCGGCTGAACGGCATGGCCTGGAACTTTGCCGCCGGCCCCGCCCGCCTGCCCGATGCGGTGCTGGACCGGGCGGCGGGTGAAATTTTCCAGCGCGGCGCCGACGGCGCCTGTGCCCTCGAACGCCCGTTCAGCGGGCCGGATTTTCGCGCAGTGCTGGCCCGTGCCAAGCAACGGCTGACTGAGTTGCTTGATTTGCCGGCCAATTACCAAATTCTCTTTTTGGCCGGCGGCGCCATGCAGCAATTTTCGCTTTTGCCGCTAAATCTCTGTCGACCGCAGCAGCGCGCTGCCTATGCCAACGCCGGCTACTGGTCGGCGCGGGCGATGGCCGAAGCCAGCCGGCAAGCTGATACCGTCGAGTTTTTTCCGCCAGCCGATGGCGTTTGGGCCGTGCCGGCCGACTGCGCCTATTGCCATATCACGCCGAACGAGACAGTCGATGGCAGCGCCTGCGCCAGCGTCCCGGATACCGGCGCCGTGCCGCTCGCCGCCGACTGCACCTCGTCGTTTCTGACTGCGCCGCTGGCCGTCGAGAAGTTCGGCTTCATCTACGCCAGCGCCCAGAAAAACATCGCCCCCGCCGGGTTGACCGTAGCAATCATCCGCGACGACCTGCTCGAGCGCTGCCCGGCCGACTTACCGGCACCCTTCTCCTATCGCCGGCAGGCGGAAGCCAACAGCTGCGTCAACACGCCGCCGATGTTCGCCATCCAGATGGCGGCGCTGGTTTTCGACTGGATCGCCGAGCAAGGCGGCCTGACGGCGATGGCGGCCGCCGGCCAGCGCAAGGCGGCCCGGGTCTATGGCGCAATCGACGGCAGCGGCGGGGTTTTCGTCGCGCCGGTCGCGGTCAATCAGCGCTCGCCGGTCAATATCCGCTTCCAGCTCGCCGACCCCGCCCTGAGCGAAGCCTTCATCAGCGCTGCGGCCGCCGCCGGCCTCCACCATCTGCGCGGCCACGCCCATTTCGGCGGGCTGCGCGCCAGCCTGTACAACGCCATGCCGGAAGCCGGAGCGCAGGCGCTGGCCGAGTTCATCGCCGACTTCGCGCGGCGCCACGGATGATGCTGCCCAGTGCGCTCCCCTGGCTGGCCCGACCGGGGCTGGCCGGCGGCATCGACAAGGACGGCAGCCGGGCGGCGGAACTGCTTGGCCTGGGTTTCGGCAGCGTCGAATTCGGCTCGGTCACGGTGCACCCCGTCGCCGGCTCAAATCCCGGCCTTGCCGCGCTGCTCGCCCGGCTGAACCGGCTTGACCGGTCAGACCCGCAACGCAGTGCGATCGGCATCGGCCTCGGGCAACCGCCCGACGCCACCGCCGAAAGCCTGGCCGAGGAATGGCAAGCCGGCCTCGCCGCCGCTGGGCCGATCGCCGACTACGTCAGCCTCAATCTGAGCGCCAAGGCCAACCAGCGCTTTCTCGCCCCAGCCGATCGGGCCAGCCTGACGGCTGCCTTGCGCCGGCTGGCCGCCAGCCGCGACCGGCTGGCCGCAACCGGCCGCCGCCTGCCGCTCGCCGTCAAAATGCCGCTTGGCGACGCTGCTTCTCTGCTCGATACCCTGACTGAATGCGCCTTCGACCAGCTGACCGTGGTCCGCCCCGACAGCAGCACAGGATGGAGCGGGCTGGCCGGATTGACGGACGGCCCCAACCGGCCGGCGCTGGTTGTCGTCGGCGGCATCCGCAGCGCCGCCGATGTGGCTGCGGCCCGCTCGGCCGGGGCATCCGGCCTCCAGGTGCACCGCCTGTTCGCCGAACACGGTGCAACCTGCCTGGCTCGCCTGGCTTAATCGCTGACCGTCAGATAAACCATCGTCTGGTTCAGCAGCTGGTAACCGATTTCACCGAAGGTCATCGGTCCGGTGATATGGCCGGTGTGTTTGCCTTGCAGATCCGAGTACAGGTAATTGAGGATGCAGTTGCATGAGAAGGCAATGGGGCAATCAATCTCGGGCAGCGCATTCTTGATCGCCTCCGGGTAATTGCTGACTGGCGCCGCGACCCGGTATTCAACGCCGGGAAAAACCGGCGCGTAAAACGCCACCTGCCGGAGCGTCGGGTTAATTTCCTTGATGCTGACATTGATCATCGCGCCACTGTAATCGGCAACCAGCGGCAGCCGGGCATCGATGCCGTGTTCGAGCAGGTAATCGGCCAGATTGCCCGGCACCCCGTCAATCAGGCAATCCCCCGCGGTAAAGCCAATTTCGTTGAAGGTGATCCCCGGGCCATTACCCAGCTGAAAGAGGTTGACGATATCGATCTGGGCAAACCGTTCGGGCGGGAGAAAGACATCCATCACCACCGCTTTGTCTTCCGAAAACTCACCGCTGCTGCCGAGCACAACCTTGGGCTTGATCCGGTCCAGATCGTCGAGATGGACGCCGGCCACCCAGCCGACCAGTGGCTTCATGTACATCTCTTCGTAAGTCGGCGCATTGGCGGCAAAACTGGCATGGCAGGCGCTGAAAGCGGGGATGATGATGATGCTGTAGCCATTTTCCGGCGCATTGCGGCACACCTCGGCCAACGACTCCTGATCATAGAAGCGGGCTTCTGGCTGGCGGGCAAAGCCGCTGACTTCGGTGACAAAAACCTGGTCATGGCTGACCGTACCGCCGCTGGCTGCCATGAAATAGGGAATGGTGCCGCCGATCCAGTGACCGGTCGGCAGTTGTCTGAGCGCGGCTTCGTCGCCCGCGATGCTGAGCGTCTTGCCCTGGCGGATCAGTTCGGCCGCCTGGGCAACCGGGATCAGTGCTTGTGTGGTTTTCATAAATTTTCCCGAAGTCACCGATCAGAGGCGATTCAGCTGTGCCAGCTCATGGCCCAGGGTTTTTTGATGGCGGACGAAATAGCGCTGCATTTCATGGACTTTCAGGATGCGAACCTCGCCATCGCTGATCGCGGCAAACTGCTCACGTTGCCGGGTCAGCAAAAATTTCAGGCTGAGGGCGCGAATTTCGAGGTGGATGCGGCCATCCAGAAGTTTTTCCCAGACCGGGTCAGCCGCCTCGGGAATGGCAATCGCCGGAGAATCCTCCCTTCCGGCGACCGGCAGCGGTGCGGAAAGATTTAACTTGCCGTTATCGAGATTGTGCTTGAAGCGCCAGAGTTCAGCCAGCGGGATATCGAGCAAGGCGCAAATCGCCTGAAAACTGACCCCCTCCATGAACATCCCGGCGATCTGCCGGGCAAAGGCGCGGCTAAAGGGCTGATCGGCCTCACCCAGCCAGGACTGGTCGCCCTGCCCCGTAGTGCCGGCCGGCACGGCATGAACGATGCAGCGCGCCCGGCCAATATTGAGGTGACGCCAGGCCTGTTCCTCACCGGACGGCGGCAACGCCTTGGCGCCACCAAACAGCCAGCCGCTGCGCGGTGCCTCCTGCGCCACCCAAAGATCGATCTGGTGCGCCCCAAGGTCGTTCTGCATCCGAACGATAGACCACGGGGCATCGATACCCAACGCCTGGCGCAGCATGTCCTCAGGTTTCATTTTTTCTCTCCATAGTGCTCCTACCGACCGGGTGGCAAATTGACCAGACAAGACTCTGAGCAAAGAGTGTGCTATGCCGGAAAAGCTGGCAAACCAGTGAATTGCGCAGTTTTTGCTGTGGCGATAATGAACACCTGTTGAATAAATACCCAATGCATGTTCAACCCGGTTTTACCGGGGTGCTACGGTGCACTGCCTCAAAACAGCAAAAACCACTGTCCTGCCATCTCCAGAAAACCATGAGGCCAATTTGGCCGTTTCCTGCACGGCAGGCGGAAATTTCCCCGGCAGACTGGGGCCATGAAAATACTAGTCCTTGGTTCTGCCGCCGGTGGCGGCTTCCCGCAGTGGAACTGCAATTGCCATAATTGCGCCGGCGTGCGCGATGGCAGCGTGCGAACCACGGCCCGTACGCAGTCTTCGGTCGCAGTGAGTGCGAACGGTACCGACTGGGTGCTGTTCAACGCCTCGCCCGACATCCTGAGCCAGCTGCGCGCCAACCCGGCCTTGCAGCCGGGGCGCGGCTTGCGCGATACCGGGATTGCCGGCGTCGTGCTGATCGATGCCCAGATCGACCACACCACCGGCCTCTTCATGCTGCGCGAGGGCAAACCGCTGGATATCTGGTGCACGTCGCAGGTACATGAGGACTTGACGACCGGCAACCCGATTTTTAACGTCCTTTCCCACTTTTGCTCGGTGCGCTGGCAGCCGGTGCCGGTCACGCCACCCCAGCCTTTCATCGTTCCCGGCGCGGCCGGCCTGCGGTTCACGCCGGTGCCGCTGTCAAGCAAGGCACCGCCCTATTCGCCGCACCGCCACGACCCGCATCCGGGCGACAACATCGGCGTCCTGATTGAGGATCTGGCGAGCGGCCACAAAGTCTTCTATGCGCCGGGCTTCGGCGCGATGGAAGCACATCTCGAACCTTTCCTTGCCAATGCCGATTGCGTGCTGCTCGACGGCACATTCTGGACCGACGACGAAATGATCCGGCTCGGCATTTCCAGCAAGCGGGCGCGGGAAATCGGCCATCTGCCGCAGTCGGGGCCGGACGGCATGATGGCGCTGCTGGCCAATTACCCGAAGCCGCGCAAGGTGCTGATTCACATCAACAACACCAACCCCATTCTCGACGAGGACTCGCCCGAACGGGCCGAACTGAGCGCGGCCGGCATCGAGCTTGCCTTTGACGGAATGGCAATTGAATACGGAGACAGAAAATGAAAATGGACGATTTAGAACCGTGGACCGCAGCAGTCTTCGAAGACAAGCTGCGGGCGATGGGCGACCGTTACCACAGCCATCACCCTTATCAGGTAATGATGCGCGAGGGGAAATCGAGCCGGGCGCAGATTCAGGCCTGGGTCGCCAATCGCTACTATTATCAGATCAACATCCCGATCAAGGATGCCGCGATCATGGCCAACTGCACCGACCGCGAGGTGCGCCGCCACTGGGTCCAGCGCATTCTCGACCATGACGGCTACGCCGGCGAGGAAGGCGGCATCGAAGCCTGGATCCGGCTTGGCGAAGCGGTCGGTCTGAGCCGCGAGGAGATCGTTTCGCAACGCCTGGTGCTGCCCGGCGTCCGCTTTGCCGTCGATGCCTACGTCAATTTCGCCCGCCAGCGGCCGTGGCAGGAAGCCGCAGCCGCTTCGCTGACCGAACTGTTCGCGCCAGGCATTCACAAATCCCGCCTCGACCACTGGCCCGACCACTATCCGTGGATCGAGGCAGAAGGCTACAACTACTTCCGCCGTCGCCTGAACGAAGCGCCGCGCGACGTCGTACATGGCCTGCGCATCACGCTCGGCCACTTCAACACCCGCCAATTGCAGGAGCGGGCGCTGGAAATCCTCCAGTTCAAGCTCGACATCCTGTGGTCCATGCTCGACGCCATGCTGCTCGCCCATTGCCCGGTGCAAATCGAAGGCTGGGGTGCTTACCGCAAGATGGCGCAAGACTCATGATTTTCATGAGGCCTTTTTGGACAAAGGCCGGGCGCGCCAAAATCGACAGCGCTAAATAATTGATTCAGGAGTGGCATGGTGTCACTCCACCCTCAAGGAGACACAAGATGAACTGGCAAACCCCGGCTTACTGCGAAATCCGCCTCGGCTTTGAAGTCACCGCTTACGTATACGTTCGCTGACCCCGGCAGCGGCAGCGCCGTCCGGCTGCCGCTCCTCGCCTCCCCGGAGAGCAGACATGGAAACCATCACTGAAACACCGCTGCGGCTCAGCCCGCATTACGTCTTCCGCTGGGAAGCCAGCCAGGACGCCCATATCCTGCTCTACCCGGAAGGCCTGATCAAACTCAACCCGGCCGCCGCCGAAATCCTCAAGCGCTGCGACGGTGAGCGCACGGCTACCGCGATCATTGCCGATCTCAACGCCAGCTTCCCCGGCCAGCCCGAGGCCATCGCCCGCGACACGCTGGCCTTTCTGAGCGCGGCACAGGATAAAGGGTGGCTGCGCCCGAGCTGAGACATCAGCTAAAGCAAGCATCGACAGGCTGACCTTGGTCGGCCTTTTTTACGTCTTCTGAAGCCTGCTGCGACCTTATCGATCAAGCCCGGTTCGCCGGTTTTTTGTTTTTTATGCCAAATAATTGATTATTGAGTTTTGACTGACCGGTGCCGGCCCGCTCAATGACATCAAGAACCGTACTGACACGCCGGGGGTTTATCATTCACGAAACAAATTCATCACGCGGGTCGGCGAACGGAACGAAGAGAAGGCGACCAATCTGAATGACAGCAATTTCGAACGGATAGGAAATTCAACCGCATGAGGCCAAGTATGGCACGAGTTTTGGGCCTCGAAACACGTTCGGCCAAGGAAGGTTGAGCGCTCGCTTGCCGC
>NZ_NCFM01000055.1:0-13684 GCF_002281195.1 Acidovorax sp. 35-64-16
TCAGCCTCGCGATTGAGCGACGGAATCGCATTAAAGGTTTTGACTAAATAACCTTAGGGCTTATGAGTCAAAACTGGCCTTATCCCGGCTTGCCCTCGTGAGAACTGCGGCGCGGTGGACGCGCTGCTGCAGGCACATATCGGGCACGTGGTTGACCGTATTCGAGAACTTCAGGCGCTGGAAGCAGAGTTGCGCAGTTTGCAGCGGCAGTGTTCATCTGGTCATTTGGCCGGGGACTGCGGCATCTTGGGCGGTCTGGTAATTGCCGCGCGTCAACACAACCACATCCCACCAACCCCACCCATCGAGTCGCATCTGCCTGGAGTGCATCGCGAAATCGGTACCGGTACCAAACAGCGCGGCGTCAAGCACTGACTTACCAACCCTACCTTGACGCGCGCCGGCCGCCCGAGGGTGATGCACAGTCCGATTTTTTCGTGCCGCTGCTGTACGACGTGGCGACCAAAGATATCCAATGATGCCCCTCCCTGCTTGACAGCAACCCTCAGGCGCGGCGCGTGACCCCTTAGTTCCGGGTCAGCGGGTTTTGCGCGACATACACGTTGAGCGACTTGCCCGTGAATCCGGCTGGCGCGATCTTTGCCAGGTCCACGGGCCGGCGATCGAGCCCGTTGAACGTCCACGAGAACTCCTTGCCTTCGCTGCGGAACGTGACCGTATCACCGTAGGCAACGTTCAGGTGCCGGGCGGTTGAGACATCCACGACTCGGGCTTTGGCGGCCTGCTGAGCGGGTTGACCGTAGAACGATTGACCGTTGGCAAACGTGTCAGCTGCCATGGCAGACGCAGAGGCCATGCCGAAAATAATGGCCACCTGGATGAGGCGAGTCGAACGCATGTAGAGTTCCTTCTTAATGATGACCGCGCCGCCGATGTCGGCGCAGTGACGCCTTGGGGCGACATGAAGGACTCTAGCGATCCGTAACCAACAGATAGCGATCATCTGGATGACAAATTTGTCATCTGCAGCAGCGCGCAAGGTGCGTGTTTGTGCAGACCCAATGGGCTGAACTTCGCGGGCAGCTGGCTGCCTCATCGTCGGGCTATACGCATGTCTCGGTCACTGTAAAACCTGTGAACTTGACTCTGCACCCGCTACAGGGTTTTCAATAGCATCGGATCACAAGAAGGAAGAGGCGCAGGGAACGCGCGCACCGACTCAAGGCTTTGTCGATCGACGTGGGTGGCCGTGGAGATGACGCACCTGCCCATTGAGCGGCAGGCGCGCGTGATTGGGGCCGCCTGGCTGGACCAGCAGTTGATCGGCGCCGGTAAAGAGCTGAGCTAACTAGGGTTTGGCAGCGCGGCCAAGGAAGTACTACAGAAACGCGCCGACTTCCTGGCCGACTAGGGTCTGACCGAGCGGCGCGGGCAGCGCATCATCCTGACGCGCAATCTTCCGGCGACGCTGCGCAACCGCGAGCTGTCGCATGCCGCGAAGACATTGCCGCTGAAACCGGGCTGGAGCATCGGCCCCTCCCCGATAGGGAGCGCGTAGCGGGCATCTACCGGCGAAGCGTGATGCTCGCCAGCGGGCGCTACGCCATGCTCAATGACGGCCTGGGATTTTGCCTGGTGCCGTGGAAGCCGGTAATCGAGCAGCAGTTGGGAAAGCAGGTTGCCGCGACGGTGCGCGGCAGTGGGGTGGCATGGGAAATTGGGCGGCGGCCTGGGCTTTCCCGAGGTTAGTCAGGCCGACGCCAGAGATCTCAAAGGCTGGGTTCAGCATAATCCGCTGGAACCGCAACTGGGGGCGATCAACCCGGATAGTAGAGACGCTGACGCGCGTCGCGTTCGGCAGGTGACTCGTTCAGCATTTCGTTGATCACTTCCTGACGAGTTTTCCCTGGGCCCACATTAGGCACAGGCATTGGGTAGTTGCTCTCGCCATAAGAGAGGAGTCCTTGCTGCATGGCAGCCTTGGTTTCCGCGATAACCTGCTCTCGCGTCTTATCGCTCTTCCAGTGTTCCGGGTGAACGATGATGCCCTTTTCATTGTTGGCAGGATGCTCGTACGCTGCCGAAGCCATCCCTGGAAGACCCAGAGTGACCACTGCGGCCACTGCTGCGATCATGGAAGAAAGGGAGAGACGACGTTGAGTCATGGCTAAGGTCCTTATAGAAGTCAGTAAATTTTGCATCTCCCATGCCTTTGCCAAGCGATGATGAGATGTGTTCATCGTAGAAATCCTGACCCAACAGAACGCGGACAGCACGATGACTTTTCTGTCATCTTTTGCTGTTCTTGACCTTATCGCGGTGACAAGGCCCGACCATGAAGACATGGGAAAATATCCTGCATGGGAGTAAGTGCGATGGAGTCGCTTCGGTCAATTGCAGAACATCCAACCCGAAAACACGAACTCATAAATCAGAAAATCGATCCAGCCCCCCCTGAAGAAGCACAGTTCGGGCTCATGGATGCGTAAGTGGGATCACCGGCACCAGAGCTCGTTACAGAGCGCGGATTTCCATCCCGACAATCGTCACCCCGTTCTCTGACCATGCAACCGGCTCACCCTGGTGCATGCGAGCGATCGCGCCAACGATGGCCAAGCCGAGGCCATGGTTGCTTTGCCCATGGCTGCGAGCGGGATCGCCGCGGAAGAATCGATCAAACAGGTGCGGAAGTACCTCTGGATCGATGGTATCTCCGCAGTTAGCGACACGGATCAGCACGCGGTCCTCATCAGAAGGTTTGAAGGTGACCTGGACGATCGAGCCATTTTTTGCGTATCGGGTGGCGTTGCCTAGCAGGTTTGACAGGGCCCGGCGCAACAGCGGCACGTCAAAGGCACCATGGGCATCGCCCACCACTTCGGCGGTGAGACCGGCCTCGGCCAGCGCCGCCTCGTGGTAGTCCAACACGTCTGCAGCCATCGATGCAAGGCTAACTACGGGAGCGCGGCGTGCGCCCACGCCCCGATCCGCCTGGGACAGGAACAGCATGTCGTTGACAATGGCGGTCAGGCGATGTAATTCCTCCAGGTTGGAAGCTAGGACCTCTCGCATGTCCTCCTGTTCAGGGCGCCTTAGCGCCAGTTCATTGTTGGCAATGAGCGTGGCCAGTGGCGTGCACAACTCGTGCGCTACGTCGGCATTGAAGCCCTCCATCTGTGAGTAGGCATTTTCGATGCGTTCCAGGAGCGCATTGAACTGGTCGATCAGGGGCACGAGTTCAAGGGGTTGCTCTGCACCGTCGAGCCGGTGGTGCAGGTTGTCCGCCGACAACGCACGCGTCTGGCTGACCAGTCTTCGAACGGGCGCCAGGCCCAGGTTGACCAGGGAGAAGCCACCCAGCGAAACCACGATGGCCCCTCCGATGGCTGCCACCAGCAAGGTAAGTGCAAGCCGGTGCAGCAACTGGTTGTCCGTTTGGGTGTCCAACGATAACCGGACGCGCAAAACCTTGGAGGGGGGCTGGCCCGCAGTCTGTGCAACCTCGAACTGCCGTTGACGCCACACCGTCTTCGCATTCTGGTTGCGGGTGTGTGCGTAGAGCACGGCCCCGTCGCCCCGAGTCACTTCAAGCGACAGATCTCCGTGCCCCACCAGGAAATCGTCGAGCTTGTGCGCGAGGTCTTCTGACTTCCCGTGCTCTTTACCGTCCGCCAACAGGTGTCGAATGACATTCTCTTTTTGGGCCAGCGTGTCCTCTTGCCGATCACGGAAATTGAACTCGGTCACCAGATACACAGCCAGACAGACCAACCCGAGGCCGGCAAAGCTTTGCAGCGCCAGCCACCAGGAAAGCCGCTGGCGCAGTGAGCGATATTGGATCAGTGCATTCATTCCTTGCGCTCTTCCATGATGTAACCCATACCCCGAACGGTGTGAAGCAGTGCCTTCTCGAAGGGCGCATCGATCTTGTTGCGCAAGCGCCGGATGGCCACCTCCACCACGTTGGTGTTGCTGTCGAAATTCATGTCCCACACCTGCTCGGCAATCTCGGTGCGAGACAGTACCTCGCCGTTCCTTCGCAGGAACAGTGTCAGAAGCAGGAACTCCTTGGCGGTCAGCTCCAACTTCTGACCGCCGCGGAACGCCTTGCGCCGCACCACGTCCACGATCGAGATCGGCAAGGCGCAGTTGCGTGGGCTCTGCCGCATCCCGTGTGCCATGCGTGCGCCTCAGGAGCACCTGGATGCGTGCGTTAAGTTCGGAAAACGCGAAGGGCTTAACCAGATAGTCGTCAGCACCTGTCTGCAGTCCCAGCACGCGGTCCTCGACGCTCACCCTCGCTGTCAACATCAAAACGGGTGTCTGCCTGGATTTGCGAAAAGCGGTGAGGAGGCTGAAACCGTCGATCCCTGGGAGCATCGCGTCCAGCACCAGCAGGTCGTGCCCGCCTTCGAGGGCCATGTGCAGCCCATCCACGCCGTTGTGGGCTACGTCCACCACGTAGCCGACCTCTCCTAGTCCCTTGCGCAGGTACTCAGCAAGCTTGACTTCGTCTTCAATGAGCAAAATTTTCATGACGCCATTGTCGAAGCATGCGGGGTATTCAAATATTACGAATTTGTCATCTGGCTGTTGGTGTCTTGTCGCGGTTCGCTTTCTAAAGTTCATCTCGTGTCGCAAGGCATCGCCTAGGCAAATCGCCAAGTGCTTACCTGAACCCAGAGAAAAAACCATGATTGTTCGCAAACCCCTCGCGCTTTCCCTGATCGCCCTTGCCATCGCGGCTCCAGGTTTGGCGTCTGCATCCTCGCTGTATCACCCTGCAGATGGCGAAGTGGGATTTACCACCCATCCCGACCATTTCCAGAGCGCGATGTCCCGTGCCGACGCTCTTCAGGCGGTGACCGTCGCCCGTAAGGACGGCACACTGGCGATCATCGCGCGCGGTGGTGCTCTGCCTGTCAAGGCAATGAGCCCCTCCAAGACCCGTGAGCAGGTGCAACAGGAATACCTGAGCATGTCTGCCGCTGAAAAACAGCGTATGAAGGAACTGTACTCCGGCAGCTGATTTTCAACGCATCGCCTCTATCCAGAGTCTATCCTTGCTCACACGAAGACTTCATTGTCGCGTGCTAGAATCAAAAAATGCGCCGCTTGATAGCTGTTTTTATACTGGCATTGCTACCGCTCCAGTTCAGCTGGTCTGCGGTTGCTAGCTATTGCATGCATGAACGCGCTACGGCTCAGACACAACATGTGGGGCATCATGAGCATGAGCATGAGGCCAAAAGCGTGGTTGACCCAGCAGACAAGAACGGGCAAAACGCCGACCAGGTTGATTCCGATTGCTGGGTTTGCCATGGCGTCGGCATCGGCGTCTTCAACTTGTCCTATGCCAAGCAAGGCGGCTCTCATGACAGTAGTTTGGATGCCCAGCCCAGCGAGCGGTTGGCTTGTGTAACGCCCAATCCCCCTGACCGCCCTCAGTGGTCCGTCCTCGCCTAATCGGCGGGGTATCTCTCCTTCCTTCAGTCATTCGTGTCCGCCCCTCTGGCGGATGTAGTTGCGCGTGTCGCGGCTGTGATGAGTGACGAGTTGCCAAGCAACTGCACGGTTGCCACCCCACTGATTCCTTTGTGTTTTGAAATCACTGGAGAATCGAATGTTCAAGGGTATTTACCTTCAAGGAAAGCCGCAGGCATGGCGCGGCCGCAAGAAAATCGGGCTCGCAGCTAGCGCGGCGGCCATATTGCTGGCGGCGTCCAGCGGCGCTTTTGCGCAGGGCGTGTCGCAAGCACCAATCGCCAGCGGGCAAGCACCTCAGGCTGCCGCTACGGCTGCTTCCACGCCGCTGTCGCTGGCCAGGGCCATCGAGTTCGCTCTGGAGGGAAATCCCGAGGTGGCAGCTGCGATGCGTCAGTTGGAGGCGACCGAGGGTCAAGTGCTTCAAGGAAGCGCACGGCCCAACCCGGAGCTTGCCTACTCGCTGGAAGATGCGCGCTCCAAAACGCGCACGCAAAGCTGGCAACTCAATCTTCCCGTGGAGTTGGGGGGAAAGCGCGCGGCACGCACCAAGGCCGCGGAAAAGTCCCGCGAACAGGCGCAGGCCCAACTCATCGAACTGAAGGCCACGGTGCGGGCCAATGTCGCTGCAGCCTACTTCGATGTGCTGACGGCGCGGGAGCGCCTGGCGCTCGCGACGGACAGCACGGCGCTTGCAAAGTCTTCGACGGACACTGTTGCAAAGCGCGTGGCGGCCGGCAAGGTGTCGCCAGTTGAAGAGACCAAGGCGAGGGTCGCGGAAGCCGGTATCCGCGTTGAGCTCGCTCAGGCTGCGAGTGAACAGCGCAATGCCCTGTCCCGCCTTTTCGCGCTCATGGGACGGACCGACGTTCCTTACATCGTGCTGGAGGGCACGGCTGAAACCCTCCCTCCCGTACCCAACCTCGCCGAACTTCAGGCGCTGATTTCTTCTTCGCCTGCCGTTGTCCTGGCACGCGTCGAGGTGGATCGGCGCAAGGCCCTGACAGATTTGGAGCAAAGCAAGCGAGTGCCGGACGTCACCGTCAGCGTGGGCATGCAACGCAGCAACGAGACGCAGCGAAACGTTCTTCTCTTCGGCGTTTCTGTCCCTCTACCGGTGTTTGACCGCAACCAAGGCAATCTCCTTGAAGCACTCAAGCTGGAGGACAAGGCGCGAGATGAGCTGCAGGGCGCCACTGTGCGTCTGCACAGCGAAGTGGCACAGGCACGAGAGCGCCTTACCACGATCACCGCAGAGGTTCAGTCACTGCAGCAGGACGTTCTGCCCGGTGCTAAGTCGGCCTATGACGCCGCCGCCATTGGTTTCGAGAACGGTAAGTTCAATTTCCTGGAAGTGCTCGATGCCCAACGCACTTACTTCACCGCCAAATCCCAGTACCTCAAAGCCCTTGGCGAAGCACACCGTGCAGCGGCTGATATCGACCGCCTGCTCGGGGCCAGCATGGTTCCCGGCCTGATCGCAACGCAACACTGAGCATGACCATGAACATGAACTCCAGCAAATCCACCATCAGTAAAAAACACCTGATCGCCATTGCAGTAGTCCTCGCAATAGGGGTCGGTGCGGGAACCTTCATCTTGCAAGGTGGCGGCAAGCCCAAAGCCGCAGCCACCGAGGACGATGGCCACGGTCACGGCGGCCACACCGAGGCCAAGGGGCACGGCGACGGCGAGCACCATGGCAAGGGTGGCGAAAAGGGCCACGACGATGACAAGGGGCATGCCGATGGTGAACACCACGAAAAGAGCGAAGCCAAGGGCCCACATGGAGGTACCGTGTTCAAGGAAGGCGACTTCAGCTTGGAAGCGTTGTTGTCTGAAGACGGTGGCGAGCCTCGACTGCGAATCTGGCTGTCCGACAAAGATAAACCGCTGCCCCTGAATGCTGCAACGGTCACGGCAACTGTGAACCGCCCGACAGATGAAAAGCAGAAGCTGACGTTTACCACTGAAAAGGACAGTCTGGTCAGCCGCGAGATCGTTGCGGAACCCCACGCGTTCGACATCGAGATCATCGCGCAGACTGCCACAGAGCCCTTCATGTTCGTGATGAGCAAGGAAGAAGGAAAGATCGAACTGAGCGATGTCCAGATCAAGGCTGCATCCATCAAGGTGGACTCTTCGATCAAAGCCAACATCAAGACAGCGTTGCTCCTTCCCGGCGAGATACGCTTGAACGAAGACCGCACGTCTCACGTTGTGCCCCGGCTTGCGGGAGTCGTGGAAAGCGTCAATGCCAGCTTGGGTCAAGTGGTCAAGAAAGGACAAGTCTTGGCGGTGATCGCGAGCCCGACTGCTTCCGAGCAACGCAGCGAGCTGCAGACGGCCCAAAAGCGCTTAACGCTGGCAAAGACCACCTACGAGCGAGAGAAAAAGCTGTGGGAGCAGAAGGTGTCTGCCGAGCAGGACTACCTGCAGGCTAAGCAGGCCTTGAGCGAAGCAGAAGTTGCTGTCGCCAACGCCCATCAGAAGCAGAGCGCCATGGGGTTGTCTGCCTCGTCAGTATCTGGACTCAATCGCATAGAGCTGCGTGCGCCCTTTGACGGCATCGTCATCGAAAAGCACCTGAGTCTCGGCGAAGCCGTGAAGGAAGATGCTGCGGTTTTCACCATCTCGGACCTTTCCCAGGTGTGGGCCGAGATCAATGTTCCGGCAAAAGACTTACCAGCGGTGCGTGTGGGTGAAAAGGTCACGATCAAGGCCACCGCCTTTGACGCCTCCGCTACAGGCACTGTCGCTTTTGTAGGAGCGCTCATTGGCGAGCAAACCCGCACGGCAAAAGCCCGCGTGGTTCTTGACAACCCCAAGGGCGCTTGGCGCCCCGGCCTGTTTGTCAATGTTGAGGTGGTGTCCGAAGAAACGGTAGCGCCTGTAACCATCTCGGCCGACGCTGTCCAAAACGTCGGGGAAAAGCCGGTGGTCTTCCTCAAGGTTGATGGAGGCTTTCTCGCTCAACCCGTGAAGCTGGGCCGAAGCGATGGCAAGCGGGTCGAAGTCCTCTCGGGTCTCAAAGCCGGTATGCCCTACGCCTCGACCGGCAGCTTCGTCGTGAAGTCTGAACTCGGCAAGGGATCTGCCGAACACACGCACTGATCGCGGAGCGCATACATGTTTGAAAAACTCATTCGATTCTCGATCGAACAGCGATGGTTGGTGCTTCTAGCGGCCCTGGGCATGGCGGCGCTTGGCGTCTTCAGCTACCAAAAGCTGCCTATCGATGCGGTCCCTGACATTACGAACGTCCAGGTTCAGATCAACACCCAGGCCGCAGGCTACTCGCCTTTGGAGACTGAGCAGCGGGTTACATACCCCATTGAGACGGTCATGGCTGGCCTGCCAAACCTGGAGCAGACCAGGTCGCTTTCGCGGTACGGTCTGTCGCAGGTGACCGTCATTTTTAAAGACGGAACCGACATCTATTTTGCTCGCCAGCTCGTCAACGAGCGCATCCAGGAGGCGCGCGACAAGCTGCCTGCCGGCATCACGCCAGCGCTGGGGCCCATCTCGACCGGCCTGGGCGAAATCTATCTCTGGACTGTCGAAACCAAGGACGGGGCGAAGAAGCCCGACGGCTCGCCCTATACCGCGACAGACCTGCGCGAGATTCAGGACTGGATCATCAAGCCACAGCTGCGAAATGTTCCTGGCGTGACCGAGATCAATTCCATTGGCGGCTTTGCCAAGGAATACCAGATCGCGCCCATCCCTGAACGCCTGGCTTCTCTCGGCGTGACACTGCAGGATGTGGTCACTGCGCTGGACCGCAACAACGGCAATGTGGGCGCGGGCTATATCGAAAAGCGTGGCGAGCAGTATCTGATTCGTGCACCTGGTCAGGTGAAGTCGCTGGAAGACATCGGTAACGTGATCCTCAGCAGCGCCAACGGTGTTCCTGTGCGCGTTCGCGACGTGGCAGAAGTTGGCCTTGGCCGGGAACTGCGCACAGGTGCTGCAACAGACAACGGACGCGAAGTGGTCCTCGGCACGGTGTTCATGCTGATCGGCGAGAACAGCCGGACTGTCTCGCAGGCGGTGGACAAGAAGATGTTGGAAGTCAACAAGAGCCTCCCAGAGGGGGTGCACGCGGTGACTGTCTACGACCGTACCGTGCTTGTTGACAAAGCCATCAGTACGGTGAAGAAGAACCTGC
The DNA here is from genome assembly GCF_002281195.1 of Acidovorax sp. 35-64-16. Taxonomy (NCBI): domain Bacteria; kingdom Pseudomonadati; phylum Pseudomonadota; class Betaproteobacteria; order Burkholderiales; family Comamonadaceae; genus Acidovorax; species Acidovorax sp. 35-64-16. The sequence continues at coordinate 9,617 of NZ_NCFM01000055.1, forward strand.
TGGAAGGCGCGGTTCTGGTGATCGTGATCCTGTTCCTCTTTCTGGGCAACATCCGTGCCGCCATCATCACGGCAATGGTCATCCCCTTGTCGATGCTTTTTACCTTCACGGGTATGGTTCAGTACAAGGTGAGCGCCAACCTGATGAGCCTGGGAGCGTTGGACTTCGGCATCATCATCGACGGAGCGGTGGTGATCGTTGAGAACTGCGTACGGAGACTTGCCCATGCACAAGCGCACCACGGTCGGCCACTGACGCGGGCTGAGCGCTTCCATGAGGTGTTTTTGGCATCCCAGGAGTCAAGGCGTCCATTGCTGTTCGGACAGCTCATCATCATGGTGGTGTACCTGCCCATCTTCGCGCTGACAGGCGTTGAAGGGAAGATGTTCCACCCCATGGCATTCACGGTGGTCGCGGCACTGCTGGGCGCCATGGTTCTGTCGGTGACATTCATCCCCGCAGCGGTGGCCCTGTTCATCGGCAATCGGGTCAGCGAGAAGGAAAACTTCCTGCTGGGCCATGCCAAGCGCTTGTATGGTCCACTGCTCGACCGTGTCATGGCCGCCAAGGCGGTCGTACTGACCGCAGCTGCAGTTGCGGTGATCTTGTGCGGGTTGATCGCCACGCGTATGGGCAGCGAGTTTGTACCCAATCTCAATGAAGGCGACTTTGCGATCCAGGCGCTGCGCATCCCAGGCACCAGCCTTTCCCAGTCAGTCCAAATGCAGCAGCAAATTGAAAGGACCTTGAAAGAGAAATTCCCCGAGATCGAGCGCATCTTCGCCAGAACCGGTACTGCGGAGATTGCCTCGGACCCCATGCCGCCGAACATTTCGGACGGGTACATCATGCTCAAGCCAATGGCCGAATGGCCCGAACCTCGAAAAACCCGCGACGAATTACTCGCGGCGATTCAGGAAGTCACCGGGAAAATCCCGGGCAACAACTATGAGTTCTCCCAGCCCATTCAGCTGCGCTTTAACGAGCTGATCTCCGGGGTGCGCAGTGACGTAGCCGTGAAGATCTTCGGTGACGACATGGATGTCCTGAACAAGTCCGCAGAAGAAGTCTCCGCAATGCTGCAGAAGATTCAGGGCTCCTCTGAGGTGAAGGTTGAGCAGACGACGGGGCTTCCGATGCTCACCGTGAACATCGACCGCCAGAAGGCTGCTCGCTATGGTCTGAACGTTGCCGACATTCAAGACACCGTGGCCACCGCTATCGGTGGACGCGAGGCCGGCACTATGTTCGAGGGCGACCGCAGATTCGACATCCTGGTTCGTCTGCCTGAATCCCTGCGCAACGATCTCGAAGGGATGAAGCGCCTTCCTATCCCGCTGCCGCGTTCTGCCAATGGGACAGAGGCCAAAACGAACTTCATCCCGCTGGGCGAGGTAGCAACATTCGAGCTTGCTCCTGGCCCCAACCAGGTGAGCCGAGAAAACGGCAAGCGCCGCATCGTCGTGAGCACCAACGTGCGCGGGCGCGATGTGGGCTCTTTCGTCGCAGAGGCTGAGAAAGGCCTGGCCCAGATCAAGATTCCTACCGGCTATTGGACGAGCTGGGGCGGAACCTTCCAGAACTTGCAGTCGGCCACGCAGCGCCTGCAGATCGTCGTGCCGGTGTCCCTGCTGCTGGTTTTCGTGCTGCTGTTCGCTATGTTCGGCAACGTCAAGGATGGTCTGCTGGTCTTCACTGGCATCCCATTCGCTTTGACGGGGGGCATCCTGGCGCTTTGGCTTCGCGACATTCCGATGTCTATCTCTGCGGCTGTCGGCTTCATCGCGCTTTCTGGGGTGGCCGTGCTCAATGGTCTGGTGATGATTTCGTACATCCGCAGCTTGAGGGAAGGCGGTGTTGGTCTTGACGAAGCAATCCGTGACGGCGCGCTCACCCGGCTACGGCCGGTTCTGATGACTGCCCTGGTGGCCTCGCTGGGCTTCATTCCAATGGCCATTGCGACAGGCACCGGCGCTGAAGTCCAGCGTCCCCTGGCCACCGTGGTGATCGGCGGAATTCTCTCGTCCACGCTGCTCACGCTTCTCGTGCTGCCGATTCTTTACCGTCTGGCCCACCGGCCCGATGAGGAAGATGAGGACGTGTCCGCTGAGCCCTCGCATCCCCCAGACGTGTCCGCTCCCGTGTAGTTGTGAAAGGTCCCGCTCGCGGCGGGACCTCTCCTTTCCATAAATCTCGCTCCAAAGGAACTTTCATGAAATTCTCTCAAGTCCTCATCGCGCTCGCGGTATCGATCTCCGGCACGGCCTTCGCTGCCGATGACCACGGCCACGAAGCCAAGCCGATGCACGGGGGCGTCACCGCTCAAGCGAAAGATGTGGACTACGAGCTGGTGGCCAAGGCCGACAAGCTGCAACTGTTCATGCGCGACCACGGCAAGCCGTTTGACGTTTCAGGCATGACCGCGAAGGCCACTCTCCTGGCGGGTAGCGACAAGCAGGAAGTCCAGCTCCAGCCCGTGGATGGCAAGCTCGAAGCCGCCGGCAATTTCAAGGTCGCCTCAGGCACAAAAGCCGTGGTTGCAGTCTCGAAGGTTGGAAAGGCCGTGGCTTCCGTCCGCTTCACGCTGAAGTAGCGCGAACGAGATCGCAACTGCCATGCGGTATGGCCAAGTGGCAACTCCAAGTTTGGCAAGAACTCCCCGCACGAGGGGAGATGTCGCTGCGCGGGGTGCAGACGTCACCTACAGCCTTGGTGCGCGCCGCCCTGCGGAGAAAGCATGACGCCCGTCGGGTTCGGCGAGTGGAGTGATACATGTCTATGCAGCCGGTCCAGGACGGACTATTTACCAAACTGTTCTGGATATGGATCGGGTTGCTGATATCCGTGTTGGTATTCTGGAGCCTGCGTCATCTCTGGCTAAAGTATCACCCGCCGCTGGAGGTGCGAACAAAGCACAGCCGTCGCCTTGCAAAAAGACTGAGAGAGAATCAGGCGCTGCGCTTTCAGTCCAGATCACCCAAGAGGCCGCGATCTCGCGATCACCACTGAGTGGTACTGAAGGCCCCACCATATCGGTGCAGTAGCTTCGGCTGCTGATCGCAAAGGCCGACTGATTTCAATAGCGGTGCTTGGCTGCATGCAGTTTGCACCACAGCATCAAAAAATGAGGTCAAGACACCATGGCATTCAGACCCTATTGGATCGTGACGTTGTTGGCGTCGGCCGTGTTGACTGGGTGCGCGACTCCTGTCTACGAAGGCCGTTTTGCCTGGAAAGACGGTTGGAGGACCGGTGTCGTAACGCGGACCGGGCTCGACGAATTGACTCGAAGCAGGTACGAGTGGCAGTGCGGGTTCCCAGCACCTCGCCAATCCGTGGAGGACTTCGCGGTAGTTCGGTGGAAGGAAGTTGGCAGGGTTCTGAATTGAGATCGCGTTGCCCAAGACACTCACCCAGATGAAGAAACGCCTCGAAGAGGCGATGAGTGAAGCCCGCGAGGCCGAGGAAATCATTCCGCTATTGAAAGAGGCGATCACCAAGTTCGATCTTGTGCCGGATGACTTGTTTGAAATGGGTGCGGGTAGGTTCGGCACGAAATTGGCTCCGCGTAAGACCCTACAAAGAGACTCGCCTTCAGATAGCCAAACGGGTGTTTATCAAGACGCTGAGGGCAATACCTGGGCCGGAAAGGGCCGACGTCCCAGATGGTTGAACGAAGCCCTGGTGCGGGGCAAAACTCTTGAAGATTTTTTACCTCGAAGAAAGCGTCTGCAAAGCGCTAAGTAATTGGAGTCAAAGGGATTTTTGCCGTCGAATTCTGATTCTGCACAAAAACAGAGGTCACCCCGGGGTGGACATAACCGACTCGAAAGCAAACGAGTGTCCGGCCTGCAACGCGGTAACGGGGTGATCGTACTTTTCGTGCAAATTGGTGCGTTTTCCGCGCGAACCCTTTCCGGGCGCGGCTTGCAGCCTTGCTGATCGACCGAAATACGCCAAGTTAGGCCCGTGTTGGCGCCGACCGAAAACTGAGCCACTTTTGAGGGTAGTGCCGACCCAAAACTGAGCCAGGTGAACAACCTACTCTGCTGTTTTTTTGTGCAGCAG
>NZ_NCFM01000056.1:0-13620 GCF_002281195.1 Acidovorax sp. 35-64-16
CCAGGCCCAAAGTTACCCGGTTTTCGCTCTGGCCCACTTGCTGGGCATCAAGCTCATGCCGCGCATCCGGGGTATCCAGGACCTCAAGTTCCATCGCCCCGAGCCGGGCAATGCGTATCCCAGCATCAACGCCTTGTTTAGCGACGTGATCGACTGGCGGCTGATTGAAACGCATTTGCCGGCTATGCTGCGGGTGGCGGTTTCCATCAAGACTGGCAAGATCACGCCATCGGCCATCCTGCGCCGACTCGGCACCTACAGCCGCAAGAACAAGCTGTACTTTGGGTTTGTGGAGCTCGGCAAGGTCATCCGGACCATGTTCCTGCTGAGCTACATCGGCGATGTCGGGCTGCGCAAGGTGATCCATGCCGAAACCAACAAGAGCGAGCAGTTCAACGGCTTTGCCGGCTGGTCGTTTTTTGGGGGAGAGGGGATCATCGCCGAGAACATCCGGCACGAGCAGCGCAAGGTCATCAAGTACAACCACCTGGTGGCGAACATGATCATTCTTCACAACGTGGTGGGGATGACTCGGGTTTTACAAGAACTTCGTGATGAAGGTGTCGAGATCACGCCCGAGATATTGGCAGGCTTTGCGCCGTTTCGCACGGCCCACATCAACCGGTTCGGGGACTACACGCTGGACTTCCGGCGAAAGATCGGTCCTTTGAACTTCGACGCGCCAATAATTCCAATGGAATCATAGGGATAGGGTCGTTTCTGCGGTTTTTTACATGAATCCCTGCCGACCCTCTTTTTGTTTCCCGCCGAAGAGAAAATGTCAAGTGTGAATCCCTTGGTCTCCAGCTTACTTGGCCCGTTCCCACTGGTCACAGTTGGGGCAACTGCGCCCCATGGTCGCTAGCAGGGTTCCATCCTTTTCGATCATGAGGTAGCGGTTACCCGCCCAGGTGTTTATCATCAAGCTATCGTCGGCAACCGTGGCCTTATGCGTGGACACCTTGGGCTTTCCCATCCACGTCATACGATCAGTTACCTTGAAGCTCTTGCCACTCTCGCTCTTCTCAATTTCGAGAGTAATGTCGGGGTCGCCCACGTTCACCCACTTGCCGACAAATTTATCTCCTGCCGAACCAGTACAGGCTGTGATGGCAACGGCTACCATAATCATGGCGATAGTTTTTATTTGGAACATTTGTTAATCCATTAGTTTGGTTGATATTGTTCTATTTTTCTGGATAAGTAGATTTTGTCAAGTGCGCTTCCATGACCCGCGCTGCTTCTGGTTCACTCGCTCCATCGAAATATCAGTGCTGGTTTTTGTGGGATCTATGCCGCCCTTCGTGGCCCTTTCTTCGATTGCGCGTGGCGTCCAGTCATTCTGCATCACCTGCATAATAATGTTGACGGATTCGGCAACATGCCGTGCATAGATGCGGCTTGTCAGACCGCTATCAATTCGATCTTCGAGTTGATCGAAGAAATCATCAGCAACACTGCTACTCACCTCTTGAAGCTGCTTGAGTCCGGCATCCTTGAGATATACCCCGAATGTCACAGCGCATGACTCTTTCTGCTGATCGGTAATATCGAAATCTTCATTGTTGAGAAGTATTTGATATGCAGGCGCAATCAGTCCATTGCCTAGACCAACGTTTAATATTCTGGATTCAAAAAATTCTGACGTTGATATGTCGTTGGGAATATGCGAGTCGTCTGCCGCGACAGGAGCCGTCCAAGGGTTGATGCATTTGTTATTTGCAAAATGCTTATTCTGTTCAAAATCGAGCGGCAAGATGCTGCTGATAATTGCAAGTGGATGGGCAATCCTGGCCCTGGTTGTAAATTCTCTGATGGCTCCAAGTTCCAGTTGTTTATATTGATCTTGAATGTAATCTTCAATGAGATTGCTATTTAGCTGATTCAAATGCTGAATCCCCCTTGCACTCATGAAGGCGCAGAACACCTGCCAGCTGCGAGAGCGGTTTGAACTGCTCAAGCTGTGAACATCAGAATTGGACTTGTCGCTTCGGAGTTTCATGATGCGCTGGCCGACTATCAGCATGGAAGAACCCAGGAAGTAATTTTGCCGTACGTCGTCGCGCACGTGTTCGGACTTCAGGTTTGACTTGACTATCGGCACGGTGGTTTTATGAGCCTCTGCCGCTGCGATGGATTTGATTGCAATCTGCGCGGGGTGGGGCACACGCGCCACCTCTTCAGCCGTGAACGGCTGTTCTACGCGTTGCCAATGCTCCCCTCTGAGACGCGCCAGCCCATCATTCACCATGTTCAGGGCAAACACGCACACCTCCACCGGCATAGGCTCTGCTTGGTCATCTGCCCTGGCCAGAAGCCACAGCGCGAAGATTTCTACGTCGTCATGCGTGAGCTGATCGGTTGTTTCGTAAGGGCACCACTTGATAAAAGCCGACCACGCCTTTTTGTAGGTAGAAATCCATGCGTGAGAAAGTTCACCCCGATAGCAGTGAGCATATATCTCGCCGCCCAAATTTCTAAGTGTGCTCGCGGCACCGGAGTTCGCCACAGCCATGCATCGTCCAAGCCACTCCATTTTCTGTGATTGACTGTGCTTGTCGTATTCTGAAATTGCCGGTTTCTCTGGCCGGGTCCATGTCAGCGATACATCACCATTTGGGTGAAGTCCGATGGGGCTCCATTGCAGCAAAGGGAGGCCAGAGAACACGTTGTTAATCGTGAATATCAATTCCTTTTTCTGCCTGTTAGCTTGTTCGGAATCCCTTGCGTGCGTTTCTATTTTCTTGAAGACTTGCTTGATAGCCCACGAGATAACCTCGGAATCAAGCTTGCTGGCGGATATAACACCCCGCTTCGAGAGCGTAGACGCGAAATCTTGCCACTGTTTTCGCATTCTTGACTGGACGGTTGGCGCTATTGACCAGACATGGCAACGCATCTGAATCAGTGCATAGCCGAGATGAAATAGCCCGGTGTCCAATCCATATCCATCGCAGAAACGCTCTTTAATCGTTATATTGTTTTGCTTGTTGGTCATTTGAATATTCAATGTTTGTTTATTGCTTGTCGTGAATTCTAACAATAATGCACGACATGGCAAATCATGGATTTGGCTAAACGTAGAGTTCTTGAAAGCACAAAGCCCCATCTGCTCAGAGCGGATGGGGCTTGTGTTTTTTTTCTCACGTCGGAGTATCCAATATGTTTTTGAATATGGGTTTTTTACGACCCAAGGTAATGGTCTAGATTAGACCGGCTTCTTGCGCGGCATCCATGAATGATTTCATGAATTCCTGGGCTAGCGTTTCAGGTTCAGGCTGTTTGCCGTTTCCTGAACGGAAATACTCGGGGGTCAATTCCAACCAAAGCCGCTTTTTCAAGCAGAACTTTGTCTTCTTGCCCTCCAAGTTGTTGCGCTCCAGAAGCACGGTGAACTCACCGCAACCCCTGCTATTTGTGCGCTGGCTTGTTCCGTAGGCAACAAGTACCTTGCGGCGCCCGTTGCTGTCATCGAAGCCAAGAATCAGGCCAGGCCTGAATTTCGGACCTGGTTGCATGACGGTTTCCGATTCGGGAAACCATACACGCACCACCGCCCCTATCGGGGCAGAAAGATTAGCCATGCTACTCTCCTGCCCCCGTGAGGGGCTCTAAGTTTTATTGATCAAGCCGCGATCCTGGAAGAATTCGCGTAGGTTTGTCGCTTTTTGAGGCTCCTGAGGCTCTACGTTGCCGTAGGTTCCCAGATAGCCCGATATGGCCCGTTTGATGAGCATTTCCGGCGTGATTCCCTCTTCCTCGGCCTTGTTTTTTACAAGGTCAGGTATTGTGGAGTCAGCATCGAAATTGACGATGAATTGCATGTGCGCCCTTCCCTTCCAGCGCCCCAGGAGGGACGTTTTCTGAGTTGATCGTACAGGCTTCATCTTCATGCGCAAGGCATGTTCCCTCGGGGCCACCATTCGGTATTGATTCATGGCGGAACCTTGTTGATGAGGCGAATGCAGAGCATTGCCACAGTGTTGGTTGGAGATTGAGTTTTGGCTGTGACTTTTCCCAAAGACGACCCGCTCTACTCCATGGCCAAATGGGTGCCCCACCTTGCGGGTGAGGTCCATTCGGTTGATTTTGCGGTTAGGCCGCCAGCATCCAGACGCCACGCTCAGAAGAGCGGAACAAGCTGGTGCTGTTGAGGACTTGCCGGATCTTCGCCTTCCAATTTGGATTCTCGGCCAGCTTGTTTGGTGCTGCCCGCGAAACCTCATGGTAGATCTGATCCAGATTGGCCTTGCCGCCCAGGCGCTGCATTACTAGGCCAACGATGGACTTCCACGTCCCCGTCAGCCGCGCGTACTGCTCCTTTGCCATTGCGCCGAGAAGCATCAGGATGGGCGCAGACTTCTTCTGCCAGAGCAAAATGTACTCATGCTGAATGCGCGGCAAAGTCAGTTTGGCATAGCTGCGCGCATCGGACACGCAGTTGTGCTGCTGCTTGATAATCACTGCCGCCAGTTCAGAACTTGGCATGCGGGCGATCATTTCGGCTTGGTACGAAGTGTAGGTTCCAGCTTTGCGATAGTCGCCGATAATGGTCCCGTAGAACCCTTGCGGCTTTGTCGCGTCACGCTGATTAAGCAAAACCAGTTGCATCTTCTCGTGAAACTCCTCGTTAGAGGAGCAATGAGAGAGGTCACCTGGATGTGGTTCAGAGCCCCACACGCTTCCGCTGTACTTAATCATGGAACCGTAAGGCGGGTGCGACACACAGAGGTCAACCTGCTGCCCTACGGCCAAGAGGATCGAATCTGCAATGGCATTAAAACCACTGTGAAGATCGAGCCCCCAGGCTTGAATACCCATTTCTTTCGCAACTTCAACAGACGTGCCCGAGCCGACCATTGGATCAGCGAAGGTTTTAGGCTGAAGTTGGTCGAACAGGTCTTGGTAAACCCGGCCTGAACAGTTGCCACGCCACTTCGGATCGCCCCAGTGGCCACGATCCGGGTAAGAAATAACGCTTTGCATTTTGTTGCTCCAATTAATGGGGCAACTCCCCTGCAGGCGTTGCCCTAAGGGGTTGATGATGGATGGCACGAAGGCCATGACTGCAAAAGCAGGTGGCCTTATTTTGCGCCAAATGTGCTTGTGGTGCAATGGGGTGCCGCCACCCCGTGCGGCGCCTATGGAGCGGCAATCCTAGGGCCTAGGATTCCTGGGTCGAACGCTGCAGCCGACTCAACAAATGGGCCTCGCTTGCGCGCCGATACGCCTCTACTCACCGTGCATTTTCTATCTCAAGAATCTTGCCCATGATGATCTCGATCCCCTTTTCAACCTTCTTGTGGGGGTACGAGATTGGCTCATCAATGAGCAGAGTCAACATATACCAGTCCCTGCCATTCAAGGTGGTCTTGGCCATGTCGAAATGCTCTGAGAAGCTGCGAATGTAGAAGTCCAGCTTGTCCTGTCCGATGAGGATGATTTGGAATCGCGGATAGAGCGTGTGCAGCAGCATGGGGGCGGATCTTGTGCCCTTCTCCACCGGGATGCACCAGGAAAACGCGCTTACGTCGGAGCTTTCGGGGTCTTCGGTGAGGTTGAGTCCTTGAGCGAGATAGCGCATCACCGTCGCGACCGGCTTTGGTACGGGGAGGTCACTGGCCTCATGCGCGCGAAGAAACTCGGGCTCCATGCCAATCAATGGGGCGAACTGCTCAACAGATGCTCCAAGGGCTTTGCGGAACTGGAGGTAGTCTTTTGAGCTGAATTCTTCGGTCATATTCGTCCTCATGCGAATAGATTTTGAAGGATCGCGATGACCGCGAGAGTGGCGGCAACGCCCAGCAGGTTATCGCGAAGCGACCGCATCATGTCTCTCCACGGGTGGAGCATTGGCACGGCCGAGGGGCATGCCATGTCCTGGCCCTCTTCTTCCCGGCGCAGCACCAAGGTCAGGGTGTGGTTGTGCTGCATGGCCAGCTTCCCGCAGTGCTCCACAAAGCCTTCAGGCTCTTCGATGAGCTGGCGTGCTGCGTCCAACTCGATGCCCGCGAACCCATGGCGCACGTCCAGGATCTGCATCCCACCAATGGATTCAGACGGTGCCAGCTTGGAGATGATGGCGTTGCGAAGCTCTTCATCGGCCGGCAGGAGCAGTGCGATAGTCACAACGCGGTGATATTCATTTGGCTTGACTCCTGCAGGCAGATTCTCCCGCACGTATTGTTCGTTATGAATGTTCATTTCTAATTAAATTTGCTCACCGTTGATAAATGAACTTTCGCACATATTGAGAGAAGCGCAACCCTATTCGACGGGCTCTGTTGTGCGCGCTGCGCGTGTTGGGTAGAGTTTGTTTTTTTGGAGGTGCAATGGACATTGCGTTGAAACAGAGTGCGGCGAACAATTCGGCCGATCCCCCTGGGGGCGAACCTTCCAGGAGCAAATTCACGCTTCGCCAGGCCATCATTGCTGGCTTCGTGCTCGGCATTCTTTATGCGGGAGTGGCCGGTGTCGTCGCTTACCAGATGGCGGCTGATGGGGCGTGCCTGGCCAGCCAGTACATCTGATCGGCTTCCGCAATAAAAAACCCGCCTCAGGCATGCCTGGGCGGGTTTTGTTTTTTAGGGTATTCGTAAAAGTGTGTGGGCGCCGGGAGGTGCTGACGATGGCGCACACGGTCTATAGATCGTAAAAGCGTGTTGCCTTTTCTCGCCAAGACGGATAGAATTGATTTTGCTAAATCGTAAAATCGTGTTGGAGAGTACCTATGAATGTTGCCTCACCCATTGCTGAAACGGCACGCCTCGAAACCGCCACCGAGACACTCGCCGAGTACATCGGGTACTTGAACTGTGAGATCGACACCGAGCAGGAAAAAGTCGAGCCGAACCCTGAGCGCATCACTGCACTTGAGCACGAATTGGACATTGTTCTTGGCGAGCGCCGGGCGCTGACGCCAAGCAATCGCGACATCATCAACCGGGCGCTGTACGTCTACGCGCCAATGCTGAAACCTATGCAATCCTGATCTCATGACAGATCGCCAGTTCCTGCTGACGGCTGCCAAGCACGCCGCTATCTACCGAAAGATCGAAGCGCATCATTTCAGCGGGACAACTCCGCAGGATAGCCCGAAGGTCATCATTCTTGGCGGTCAGCCCGGCGCAGGCAAAAGTGGCTTGCTGGAGGCGAGTAAGCAGGACTTCCCTGGCTGTAATGTGGTGTCGATCAATGGGGACGAACTGCGTTACTACCATCCGCAATATAGGGAAATCCAAAAGGCGGATGAGCGACATTTCGCTGAATTAACCGATCCGCATGCAAGGCAGTGGACGAAGCAGCTTTTTGATCGTGCGATTGAGACTCGGCGGAACATCCTCTTTGAGGGAACCATGCGTGAGGCTGGGCCTATCACGCAAACAATGGCCCGGTTGAAGTCGTCAGGGTATCAAATCACTGCTCGGATCATTGCTGCCAGCGAGCACGATAGTGTTGCGGGCATCTTTCGACGCTACGAAGAGCAGAAAGCAGCCAAGGGTTTCGGCCGTTGGTCGAATATCAAAGCCCACAACGAAGCGTATGTGGGTGTGCCTGTAACGGTTGGGCTGATAGAAGATCATTGCTTTGCTGATCGTGTAGAGGTCTACAACAGGCGCGGCGTGTTGTTGTATGCCAATATCCTTGAGCAAGGAGGCTGGTCACAAAAACCCCAAGGCGCGGCAGTTATTCAAGCTGAAAGAAACCGATGCCCGACAGTCGATGAAGTTCGGCAACGTGAGTCGGAATGGTCAACGGTTTTGACGATGATGTCTGCGCGTCGCGCAGCAGAATTAGATATTCAAATTGTGCGCAATGTGGCTGAAACATACCTTCATTGCGAATATCAGGCCAATGCTTCCAGCTATCACGACGAGATTCTGCGACGTGTAAGTGGGCTTTCGTCGCTCGAACGAGCAGCCGGTGCCGCCTATACCTTATGGCAAATTGCAGACACAACAATTCTCAGTACAAGTAACCCTGATTGTGTCGATTGGCACGCCGTTGACAGGGCGGTCGTGATCGAAAGCATCGGCGAACATCAGCAAACTTCCGAAAGCGTAGCTGAAGTTCTTTGCAAATACAGCCCCGGCACAGTTTCATTGGCTGGCAAAGCAATTGCGCTGGAGGCCATCAACCGATTCATTCTTGAACAGTCGGCGTGGCCCAGCGCCGGACATGCTGGCGAGGGATGTGAGCCATGAAGTTCCCCGGTGTCAAACGCCGCCCTCCTTTCGTGACGTTGCCACGACACAAGCGCAGTCACGAGGTCATTCGCCTCAAGGGCAAGATGCGCCGCGATGCAGCCGAGTACGGTGGCCGGTTCACCAGCCGCCTCGTGCTGAATGAGCCGGGCCGCCCCGACCTGTACAACCAGTGGTTTGACTTCTACTTTCCGGGCACGGATCGGTTCACGATCTGGAACGCCAGTTTCGTGACCGCCCGCAAAGCATTCTGGGACAAGGCTCATGACCTCGCGCACACCCGCGTGGGCGCGATGCTGACACCGGAAGAGCGAGAAGAGAACTCCAATTGGGAGTTCGTACCAGCACAGCGCTCAAGCACCGGAAAAATCCTCACCTACAAACTGGCCGAGCGCGAAGAAATGCGCTTCGAGCAGTTTGGTGGACTGACCTTTCGTGAGCAGTGGCGCAAGCTGGAAGCAAAGATTGCGTGCAACGAACCGCCCGTGATCCATGAATCCTTCAAACTCGACCGCAGCTACGTCCACGGCATCGGCTTGAAGATCGTGCTTGATGTGGATGTCATCAATCAGGCATCCATTGAGGCTGCGATTGATCGCTTCATCGCAGTTGGCGAAACCGATTGGGTATCGCCTGAACCCGTGCCTCGTGATCGACTGCCAGTCGTCAGCGAGCACGAGGCATTGGCGACCATTAAGTTTCCAGCGGAATAAATTGGATTATCCCAGCAATGAAAACCAAGAAAAAGCCTCCTTTGCCCGTAGACATCAAGCTGCCAGAACGAGTGATGTTTGATGACGAAACCATGTTTGTCACGCTACGAACTCTCGACGAGCTTGAGCGGTTTTGGCAAGAGAACAAGGGGCAATTTGAGTTTGCTTGCGAAGGGAAAGGCTGGGAGAACCCCATATTCTTACGTGAGTACGAGTGGGTTTTTGGCACTTCCAAATCTGCCGTGGTACGACAAGTCATGCGCTGGAGCGAATCTGGCGTCAGTTGCGAATTCTATGATTGGGCAAAGAATGACCCGTCAATGCACCGTTGCTGGTTCAATGACCGAGAAGCGTACCGTGACTCTCAGATTGAAAAAGGTCTTTGGTCTGACGAGGATGAGGCGGATTACAAAGCGGATTGCATCCGCAGATCACCAAATACCTATCGTGGTTGGTGGCAGTTGAAAGATATTCCCGGTGGGTGCGACCCTTTGGACTGGTTCAATCCGTGCATTCATCATGAAGAGCTATTCGATCCCAACATGCCCATTGTGCAGGTGGAAAAGACGCTGCAAGAGCAAACATTCGACGACTGGAAGCAGTCAGATGTCTATGAGATTGAATATCACGACCGAGAAAGCATAGCAAATGCGATCGCTTATTGGCGTGATGAGCAATCTGCCGGACGAGGTCGGTTTACTGGGGCCTGACGGGAAACGGTTCCGAGTTCGTTTCTGCTTCTCCGACAACACGCAATCTGTCAGTCCTGAATATCCTGCTGACACGGACGCTGCCGCCAGCATCCGCCCACTCGGATACTGGATTTATGCGCTGACAGCGCATAGCCCAGACGGTAAGCGCAAAGCCTGCTACATCGGGCAGACCGTCAATCTCAAGCGACGATTCCGCGAGCACCTTCGGCGCAATCGCCCCGGCCATGCCTCATTCGCACTCTTCGAGTGGGCCGCCCACGAACAGGCCGAAGTTCGGGCGACGGTGCTCTCGTGGGTTGATGGCGACCAAAGCTACGCATCTCGATTCGAGGGCTATTGGTTGAAGCTGGCCGTCGAGGCTGGCTTTGTGGCTCCCGACGCACACAACTGGGGTCGCCTCCCGCAGCCCAGCAACCCGGTTGGTCAGCCGCCCCGTTGGCCTGCCTCGGAAGTATTGGCGGCTTCGATCCCTCTGCCGGAACTTGTGGAGCATGGCCTCACGCCGGTTGAATTGTTCGTTGCCAGTCGTGTGCCGTTCTGATGCCATCGAAGAAAGGAAACCATGCTCGGATACTGGATCGTCGTCTCAACGCAAACACCCGAAGAACGGGACGCCATCATCGACCGCAAGAAGTCTGTTCTCGCGGAGTGGGAAACGGGCGTTGGCGGCATTCGCTGGCTGGAAAAGCTGGTCGAGGAAGGCAAGGCCACCAAGTTGCGTGGTGACGGCTATCCGAACCGCTACACGTCCACCGCAGACATCGTGCTGCCGCTCATCACGGGTGACGCCATCAAGCCTGCTGACGATGGCATCTGGGTGTTCGGCATGGATGAGGGCGAAGAGTACGCCCAGCCTCCCGGCTGGATGGGCAAGGTCAACCTGCGGCCCGAGCGCATCCGTACTTGCCCGACCGATGCGGCGCTGACCATTGACGCTTGGGATCAGTCGTAACTCCATTCAACAACCACAAGGGAAATTCATGAAGAAGAACATCGCCATCCTCGCCGCCCTCAGCGTCGCCACACTGACCGCCTGCGGCAGCAAGACCGACGCCAACGAAAAGAACTTCGGCGCGGCCATGACGCAGTATTTCGACAAGAAGGGCGACCTGTGCCTGAATACGAAGCGTTGGCCGGTTGATCTGTCCGAGATGGATTTGCGCCTGCAAAAGACCATGCAGGCCGGGAGCGCCAACCAGATGGCTGCGCTTGAAGTCGCTGGCTTGGTCAAGGGCGAGGACACCGAGGTGGACATCATGGGGATCATGGGCAAGCCCACGGGCGGCAAGTCCAAGATCAAGCGCTACACCCTGACCGACGCGGCCAAGCCGTTCGCGCAGGAGAAGGAAGTCGCCTCCATCGGCCTCAACGGCAAGACCACCGAGAAGCAGACCGATCTGTGCTGGGGCAAAAAGGCACTGGACAAGATCGTGAAGTGGGAAGGTCCGATGAAGTTCGGCGACTATCAAGAGGCAGGCATCACCTACACCTACAAGGTCAACAACGTCGCCGACTGGGCCAAGAAGCCCGAGGTTCAAGCCGCTTTCCCGGTGGTGAAGAGCATCCTTGACGGTGCTGGCAGCAAGGAGTCCAAGCACGCAATCAAGCTGACCAGTCAAGGCTGGGAGGCAAAGGGGTTGGATTGAGATTCGGCCATGTTTGAAGGTCGTTTCGACTGTGACATACGTCTGCGTTCAGCCGCCGACTTTGGCGTGCTCTGCACTGCTGTAGCCGATGTCTTGGCCTTGTCGGCACCTGCACCAATTGAGTCTGAGACATTCTGGCTTCCGCGAGACCAGAGTTGCAGCCGACAGGTGACATCGGCAGGGGTGCTTGCGGAGATCGAGTACGTCACAACGGATCGCATCCCTTGTGGCCGCGATCCAGTTCACGTCACCTTTACCGGCAAGCTGCATCGCGATGCGATAGATGCCTTTCTCGCCACCCTCGGATCGGTCATAGAAGCCACAACTGGCGAGTTGAGGAACTATGAAACGGGCAACCCGGATGCAGAGTACGAATCCATCGTGTTCGGTGGCACGCCGGAGGGGCGTGAGGCGCTTCGGCTCGCGAAGGCTGTCGAAGCTGCCGAAAGTACCGCAGGCGTGGTGTTCAGTGACGACGAGCGGGCACGCATGTCTCGATTGATCCGAGACGCCCAACTCAGAACAAAGTCTCACTGATGAGGCGATAACTAATGCCCGCGAACATCCTGAACCTCCCGCAGTACCGCGTGCTGCGCGTGCAGGAAACCGACCACGACTACCACGTCACCGCCGAGCCGGTGGACGTGACTGCTGCCTGCCCGCATTGCCAGTCCGACCGCCTGAACTCGTGGGGAACCCGCGAGCAGGTGTTCAAAGACCTTCCGATGCACGGCAAGCGCGTGGGCATCTACATCGACACCAAGCGGCTTCGCTGCCAAGCCTGTGGCAAGACCTTTTCGCAGGCACTGCCACTGCTGGCCGAGAATCGGATGATGACCGACCGGCTGGTGAAGTGGATCGGACAGCAGGCGTTGAAGCGCACCTTCACCTCGCTGGCCGACGAAACCGGCGTGGTCGAAGGGACGATACGCAATATCTTCCGCGACTACATCAACGAGCTTGAGCAGACCGTCCGCTTCGAGACGCCGAAGTGGATGGGAATCGACGAAATCCACATCATCAACAAGCCACGCTGCGTCGTCTCGAACATCCAGAACAACACCATCGTGGACATGCTCCACAACCGGAACAAGGACACGGTGGCGAAGTACCTGTTCAAGATGCCGAACCGCGACAAGGTGCAGTACGTGGCGATGGATATGTGGACGCCCTACCGCGATGCAGTGACTGCGGTGTTGCCGGACGCCACCATCGTCATCGACAAGTTTCACGTCGTCAGGATGGCGAACGACGCTATGGAGAAGGCCCGCAAAGGGCTGCGGGCTGAACTGACACTGAAACAGAAGCGCGGGCTGATGCACGACCGCTTTGTGCTCTTGAAGCGCGAGCGCACGCTGAACGATGAAGAGCGCCTGAACCTTGACGGCTGGACGAAGAACTATCCAGCCTTGGGAGAGGCGTACAGACTCAAGGAAGCCTTCTACGCCATCTACGAGGACTCGGACTCACCGGAGAGCGCCTTGAGGCGCTATGAGGCTTGGAGCAAAGATGTATCGCCCGAGATCAGGCCGTACTTCCACGACCTGATCCGCGCCTTCACCAACTGGCAGCCCTTCATCCTCAACTACTTCGAGCACCCCGTCACAAATGCCTACACGGAGAGCCTGAACAGCCTGATCCGGGTGATGAATCGACTGGGGCGGGGCTACAGCTTCGAGGCACTACGGGCCAAGATTCTGTTCACGGAGGGCATCCATAGCCGAAAGCAGGCACGCCCCAAGTTCGAGAGAAAGCGTGCGTTGGAGCCTGTCGAGATGGGCAGAGCGTTGCCAGATGACGCGATGGGCTATGGACTGCCCGTGCTCGAAAAGGTGCGGGCAATGAAGCCTCCGAAGGAGGCTGACCAACACAAGGGACTGCCGCCACCCAAGAACTACGGTGCGGACATTTCAACACTCATCCGCATGATCGAGGCGGGGGAGCTTTGATCCCGTTTCAACCCACTTTTACGAATAGCCGTTTTTTAAAGCTCCGTAGGAGTTCCTGATTTTTAGTCAGTACAGCCTTCAACCCCAATGAGGTCGTAAAACTGGCCGCGACTTTTTTCGTCAAACGCCTGCTTGCTTTTCTCGACTGCGGCCTTGAGAGCCGAGACAATTTCCATGCCGGCTATCTTGGGTTTGATGAAAACATCATTCACCCAGCCAGTTTCTCTAAGCGGATGCGCATTTTTGATCATGCGTCGAACCTTGGCAATATATTGTTCCGGGAGCAAGCTCCCTGACGGGGTCTCCTCGTTTTCAGTGCAATAAGTGACGGTACGCAAAGCTAGCACTGGCGCGGGGGTGGTCTGGGTAGACCGTTGATTTCATTGACTTTCCTG
>NZ_NCFM01000009.1:0-93847 GCF_002281195.1 Acidovorax sp. 35-64-16
GATTCCGCGTGGCCGGCATATACCTTATCACATAAGCAAGCCGCCTTTAATTACTACGAGGCTTATGAGCTAAAACTGGCCGTATCCTGGCTTGCCCTCGATACCAGGAGTTCAGCCCCCACCACCGCTACCACGATACCGGCAGCGAGCATCAGCACACTCACCGTGCCCTGCAGCGTGGCAACTCGGGGCAGGATGTTTTTGGCGCTGTACTCGCGCGAAAACTCTTGCTGCATGGGCAGGCTTTCTCGCCGGCTCAGGCGAACCATGGCGATGGTGTAAAGCACGGATGCGCCCACCATCCAGGCGCCTTCGTGGCGACTGAGCAATCCGTCCCACGCCATCCACAGTAGCGCCAGGGCCGAGCCCACCATCACGGGCAAATCCAGTTTCAGGCTGAGCAGCTGCACCTTGAGCGGCATGATCCACGCGCTCAACCCCAGAATCAGCAGGATGTTGACGATGTTGGTGCCGGCAATGTTGCCCACTGCAAGCCCTCCATTGCCTTCCGCCGCCGCCGTCAAACCCACGGCCAGCTCGGGTGTGCTGGTGCCAAGCGCCACCACCGTCAGCCCAAGAATCATTGGCGACACCCCCAACAAGGCCCCCACCCGCGATCCGCCACGAACGATGAGCTCTGCCCCCACGATGACAACAATGAGTCCGGCGATAAAGGAGGTGATGGCAACCAGGTGCATGCGTTCCATTATGGGAGGCGGTACGGGCCGTCCGCGAGACCATGCACCACGCGCCATCGGCATATGGCAAGTGGCTCAGCTTTTGGGGAAGGACAACGCAAGCAACCGCGCCAGCGCCCGGTCGTGAATGCCCTGGCGGCGCAACTCGTCAAAGGTGGCCTGCGCGTAGTCGCGTGTGGTGCCATAGCGCCCACTGGCCTGCAGAAAAATGCGCCGGTATTCGTCCTCGTGCAATTCCCCCGTATGGCTGGGGCTTTGGCGCGACAAGGTAAATGCCAGCGCCTGCACCGGGCCTTGCATGGTGTGGCAGGTGAGCCAGCGCGGGTCGTAGACCGCCAGAGGCATTTCTCGCTGCCAGAGGTTGACCATGACATCGTGCGCATGGGCGCGCTCCACCCGAAACACCATCCCCCGGCAACTACCGCCCGAGAGCATGCCAAACACCAGGCCAGGGCATTCGGGCGTGCCCCGGTTGATGCGGCTCCACATCTTGAGCGCCCGATGCCAGCCGTGCACCCGCGCGCTTCTGCGCTCGGCAAAGTCGAAGTCAGGCCGCCAGATCAGCGAGGCATAGCCAAACACCCACAGATCGCTGCGGCCGCCCCATTGCTGCAAGGCACGCTCCAGCATGGGTGCCGGGTCACGGGTGGGCGCGGAGAGCATCGTCATGGCAACACTTTACAATTGTTGGTTGGTCCAACAGGTCACTATTTACGGAGTTTTCCCATGTCATTTAACAGTTCTGACGACGACAGCCAGCAGCGTTTTGCCCTCGGTTTCCTGATTGCGCTGATTGCGCTGTTGATCTCTGTGGTGGTGGGCACCGTGGTGGTCAAGCAGCTGGGCGGATCGGCCCAATCCCAGCCTGCGGCAACGGCTGTAGCAGGCACCGCGCCAGCAGCGGCGGCCGCAGACGCTAGTGCAGTGGCAGCCGACGGCGCCAGCGTGCGGGTGGAAAACGGCGTGGTGAAGTTCTACTTTGCCAGCGGCAAGGCCGATCTGGCTGCAGGCGCCAACGAAGCTCTGGCCGATGTCGTCAAGGGTGTGGCCGAAGGAAAAATGGCCGTGGTGTCTGGTTTTCATGACGCCACGGGCGACGCCGCTCTGAACGCCGAGTTGGCCAAGCAACGCGCCCTTGCCGTGCGCGACGCGCTCAAGGGCCTGGGCGTGGCCGAAGACAAGATCGAGCTGAAGAAGCCCGAAGAAACCACCGCCACCGGCAGCAACGCCGAAGCCCGCCGTGTGGAAGTGGTCCTGGGCGGCATGTAAGCCCAAGCCCAAGTGGGGGCAGGGGAGCCGTGGATGCCACCCCTGCCTGCCCCCATGCAAAAGCCCGGCGTTGCCGGGCTTTTTTGCGGGTGTACTGCGGATTTCCCACGCTGGAGATGGGGTGCCCACCAGCAAGCGGTGGCGGTAGAAGAACCAGTTATTTGTATAAAAAGCGCCTCTATCCCTTATCAATAAAGCGCCAATAGCTACTATATTAATAGCAAATCGGGTCTGCTGCCCGTCAACCGCTTGAACGCACGATTCAACGCAAACCCGTACCGCCCGCGCCCTCTGTGCGCTGGATCAACTCAATCTTGTAGCCATCGGGGTCGGTGACAAACGCGATGACGGTGCTGCCGCCTTTGACGGGGCCTGCTTCACGCGTCACATTGCCGCCAGCGGCCTTGATTTTTTCGCATGCTGCGTAGGCGTCTGGAACGCCCAGCGCAATGTGGCCATAGGCGTTGCCGTGGTCGTAGCTCTCGGTGCCCCAGTTGTAGGTCAACTCAATTTCGGCCTGACCGGGGTTGCCGCCATCAAATCCCAGAAACGCCAGCGAGTATTTGTACTCGGGGTTTTCAGACTGGCGCAGCAGTTGCATGCCCAGCACCTGGGTATAGAAATCAATCGAGCGTTGAAGGTTGCCAACGCGCAGCATCGTGTGGAGGAATTTCATGCCCTCGATTGTGCAGGCAAGTCAAAAACCAGGCAGGTGGTGGTGGCGTGGGCATACAGCGTGCCGTCCGGGCCCACCAGGCGCGCCTCGGCCGTAGCCAACTGGCGCCCGCTGTGGATCACGCGGCCTTCAGCGCGCACGCGTTGCACCTTGGGCGTGATGGCCTTGACCAGGTTGATGCCCAACTCGGCCGTGGTGTAGCCACGCCCGGGCTCCATGCGCGTGTGCACGGCGCAGCCCAGCGCCGAGTCGAGCAGGGTGGCAAACCAGCCGCCGTGCACGGTGCCCATGGGGTTGAGGTGCTCGGCGCGCGGAGTACCCTGGAAGATGGCCGTGCCTTCTCCCACTTCCACAATCAGAAAATCCAGCGTCTTGGCGATGGCGGCGTAGGGCAGCTCGCCGCGCAGCATGGCCTGCATCTGTTCCAGGCCGTTCAGGTGGGCAATCTGTTCACGCTGCGCCACGCCCGGGCCGGGGCCGACTTCCAGCCGCTCCAGGATCTCGCGTTCTTGCGCAAGCCAGTGTTCAAGGTGGTTGTGTTGGGTCATGGGGTGTCGTGGTCGGTGGTGGAGTTTGAATGTAGATATTGCATATGCAATTATTGCAGATACAATTAAATTCATGCAAGCCGACACAACCTCCATGGACTCTGCCCGAGCGCCCGCTTCCCAGGCGCCCCAGGCGCTGCCGCAAGGCTGTACCAACTTCAAGCTGCGCCAGCTGATGCGCCGCGTGGCAACCCACTACGACGCCGAAATGGCGAAGTGCGGGCTCAAGACCACGCAGTATTCGTTGCTGTCGCATGTGCTCAAGCTGGGGCCAATCCGCCCAGGCGACCTGGCGGTGGCCATGAAAATGGATGCCTCCACGCTCACCCGCAACCTGCGCCCTCTGGTAGATGCCGGTTGGGTCACGCTGGAGGCGGGCGCCGATGCGCGTAGCCGCCTGGCGCACATCACCGACACCGGCCGCGACAAACGCGCCGAAGCGCAGCGCCACTGGAAGGCAGCCCAACTGGCGCTGAACGAAACGCTGGGCGCCGAACGCGTGATGGCGCTGCATGCACTCGTGGATGAATCCATGGATCTGCTGGCGGCGCTGCCCATGCACGAGGCTGGCCATGACGAATGAGTCCCCGATGTGCTGCAACTGTTTACCGTGCGCATCATGGTGCCGCGCAAACCCCGTGCTGCTGCAGCGGTGACGACATGACCGACACCCTGAACCCGCGCACCCGCATGCTGCTGGAGGCGCCCATTGCGCCCACGCTGCTGCGACTGGCTGCGCCCAATGTGCTGGTGATGCTGGCGCAGGCGGGCGTCGGGCTTATCGAGACCTACTTTGTCGGCAAGCTGGGCACCGATGCGCTGGCGGGCATGGCGCTGGTGTTCCCGGTGGTCATGCTGATGCAGATGACCTCTGCCGGTGCCATGGGCGGCGGCATCGCGTCGGCCATTGCCCGCGCTTTGGGCGCGCGGCGGCGGGACGATGCCGACGCGTTGGTGCTGCACGCGCTGGCGATTGCGGCGGTGTTCTCGCTGATCTTTACGGTGGGCGTGGTGGGAGGAGGGCGCTGGCTTTATACCCGCATGGGCGGCACCGGAGGCGCGCTGGATGCGGCACTGGTCTATTCCAACTGGGTGTTTGCGGGCGCTTTTCTGGTGTGGCTGTTCAACACGCTGTCGGCCGTGATCCGGGGCACGGGCAACATGGCCGTGCCCGCGTATGTCACGGTGCTGGGTGCGGTGGTGCTGGTGCCGCTGTCGCCGCTTTTCATCTTTGGCTGGGGCCCCATGCCCGGCCTGGGCATTGCCGGGGGTGCGATCGCGCTGATGTCGTATTACCTGATCGGCAGTGTGGTGCTGGCGGCATATCTGTGGTCCCCGCGCAGCTTGCTCCAGCCCTCGTTCAAGCACATCCGATTTCGTTGGATCTTGTTCAAGGACATCCTGCGGGTCGGGCTGGTGGGCACCGTCTCTACCGTCGCCACCAATCTGTCGATTGGCGTCACCACCGCGTTGGTGGGCGGCTTTGGCACGGCGGCCATCGCGGGCTATGGAACTGCGTCGCGGCTTGAATATCTGCTGGTGCCACTGGTATTCGGCCTGGGCGCACCGCTGGTGGCCATGGTGGGCACTTGTATTGGTGCAGGCCAGCGCGAACGAGCGCTGCGCGCCACCTGGATCGGCGCGGCCATGGCGTTTGTGATGGCCGAAGCGATAGGGTTGTGGGCAGCGGCGTTTCCGGGCGTGTGGCTGTCGCTATTCAACAGCGACCCCGCCATGCTGGAGGCGGGCGCGCAGTATCTGCGCACCGTCGGGCCGGTGTACGGCTTTTTTGGCCTGGGCCTGGTGCTGTACTTTGCCTCGCAAGGGGCAGGGCGCTTGCTCTGGCCGGTGATCGGCAACATCGTGCGCCTTGCCGTCGCGGTAACGGGAGGCTGGCTGGCGCTGCGCTGGGGCGGTGGCTTGGCTGCGGTCTTTGCCGCGCAGGGCATGGCGCTGGTGCTGTACGGCGTGGTCAACGCCTGGGCGATTGCGGGTGGTGCCTGGTTCGGCCCGGTGGGTTGGCCGCGCAGCATGGCGGGCTTGCTGCGGCGCATGTCTCAGGTTTAGAAAATATGGTAAAAATGGCCGCTAGCGCTTATCCATCAAGCGTTAGCAGCTATCAATTCAGTAGTTTCTGTTGAATCAAACTGGAACGGTGTAGTTCAGCGTCATGCGCCCGCCATCTACCGTCACGATCTCGCCGGTCACATAGCTGGCGGCATCGCTGGCCAGCCAGGCCACCACATCGGCAATCTCCGACGGCTCGCCGAGCCGCTTCATGGGGGTGCGGCTCATGATTTTCTTACGGGCGTCATCACTGGTCAGCACGGCCTTGGCAGCCAGTTCGGTAGCGATGGTGCCAGGGGCCACGGCGTTCACGCGGATGTTCTTGTCGGCCAGCGCCAGGGCCATCACGCGCGTGAGCTGGTTCACGCCGCCTTTGCTCACGTTGTAGCTGGAGATGTTGGGAATGGTCAGCACACCGTTGACCGAGCTCATGTTGACGATAGACCCACCGCCCGAAGCGACCATGGCCCGCGCCACGGCCTGGCCGACCAGGAATGAGCCCTTGAGGTTGACGCGCAGCACAGCGTCAAAGTCGGCCTCGGTCACGTCCAGAAAGTCGGCCGCGCGGAAGATGCCGGCGTTGTTCACCAACACGTCGATGCGCCCCAGCGTTGCGAGTGTCTGGGCCACCAGCGCATCCACCTGCGCCTTGTCGCCCACGTCACAACGTATGTAAAGCGCATCCAGTTCCAGTGCCAGCGCCTGGCCACGCGCATCGTCCACATCCACAATCACCGGCCTGGCGCCATCGGCAGCAAAGCGGCGAACACAGGCCTCGCCAATCCCTTGCGCGCCGCCGGTGACGATGCAAACCCGACCTTGGTGGCCGAAATGGATGGACGAACTCGAAGGTGCGGGGGGCGAAAGGGTCATGGACATGGATGGTAGCGGGTCGGAAGAGCTATGGAACAAGCAGCGGTGTGCAGATGCAGGAGTGTCCGACAGGCCAATTGGGAAGCTGCGTGCTATGCGTGTGCGTCTAGTCTTGGTTAGATACGATGTATATTATGTTAACTTACATTGCGCCAATCACGCGGATCTGGGCGACAACCTGAATATGACCTCGCTTCCATCGAAGCGTGTCCGGAAGCGATCCAACATAAATAGCGAGCGGCAAAATTAGCCTGACGAACCTCGGAGTTGCTGTGGGTAGTTTTGGGCGCTGACCTACCAGCGTATCCTTGGTCAGGCCTATGCGACGATTTCGCCACCGATGTTGCAGTCCGAGTGAATTCATTGCAACGATACAGAAGACGGGTGTGGCGCCCAAGCTGTGTGGACGTCACCCCTCGCAGCTGCGCCCTCCATCGGGCCGGGGGCCCCACAGCACCGGCAGCATGCGCAATGCCATCAGGCCAAAGCCGCCCACCCAGCACATACCGGCCGTGCCCAGCAGTGCCGTGGCGGCTTCGGGGGCAAAGGCAGCGCCCGCGCGCAGCATGGCCCCAGCACCGATCAACAGGGCACCTTGCACCACCCAGGGGCGCTCGTCCGAGGGGTGGCCGCAGTGCGCACGCCCTGCAATGCTGATGACCACATAGATCGAAAGACCCAGTGCCCCCATGGTGAGCAGGTGGCGACCCGCGCTAGCGCCTGGCCCGCCCGCGAGCAAGGCTGTGCCGATGAGCGCGTAACCCAGCGCCATGCAGACGTACACGGCGTAGAGCATGAAAGGCCAGCGCCGCAGCAGCGGACGGCCCACATGCCAGTCGCCCAACAGGTTGCACAGCGCGGCAGCGGCGGCGCAGGCCAACCAGCCGCTGACGCGACCGCCCGGGTGCCAAAACTCGGCCAGCGTGAAAAGCACGATGCACAGAATGGCCAGGTTGCGTTTGGGAGGACGCGCCAGATAGGGAGCACCGCCCTCGCCCGCCTCATCGATGGACCGGTTAACGATGCGCATGGAAATTCGGCTCATGGCCACGATGATCAGAACCATCACCAGTCCCAGCACGGCCAAAAGCCAGCGCATGGGGTACTGGCCGCGCAGTGCATCAACGTAAAAACCTGCTGCCAGCAGGAACAGCGCCGCCAATGCCCAGCCGAAGGCATGCTGGCGCCTTCCGGCCACGGTGCGCAACGCGGGCAACAGCAGTATCAGAAGGCCGCCAATCAACCCCAGGTGCGCCAGGGCGGCCAGGGCCAGAGCCGGCAACCCCGCAGCACCCGATAGCCAAACCCCCAGACGGCCCAGTAGCCAAAGAAGCACCAGAAGACGCCCGGTGCGAGGGCTGGCGCTTGCCGTGGCAGTGAATTCGGGCACAGCAGTGAGCACAAAGCCTGCCACCGCAGCCAGGCCAAAACCCAGCAGCAGTTCGTGTGCGTGCCACACCAGCGCGCCGCCCGCCACCCGGGGCGGCGGCAGACCCAGGGCCAACACAGCGCTCCACAAGGCCACCAACAGCACGGCCGAGCCCATGGTCAACACAAAAAAGGGGCGCATCGCGCACATCCACAGCGGGTGCTCCAGCGCCCACCAGTTCGGCGCCTGGATTAAAGGCGCCGTATTTGTCATCCGCATCGCATTCCTTTCTTTTCATCTTGCGCTGGCGCGGGCTGCAAGGCCTGCAGGCGATGGCCCTGTAGCGGCAACACGTTGACGGCCGAGCCGGGCGCCGTGGCGCAGGCGCCCTCGTCCTGCAGCACATCGAGCCCGAAAGCAGCGCGCACGGCGGGTACGCGCAGCAACTCGGCGGTGTCGTGGTAGACCATGGCGTCGGTGCGCGCCAGGGCCGGGGCTTGCGGGCTGTGCTGGTGCACGATGCAGCCCGGCCCGGCGGCCATGACGAGCACGGTGTCGGCCAGGCGCACGGCCTCCATGAGGTCGTGCGTGATCATCAGCACCGCCGTGCCCTTCTCGCGCTGGTGGCGCAGCAGCAGGCGGTGCAGCTGTGCCTTGAGGCCGATGTCGAGCGCGGCGAAGGGTTCGTCCATCAGCAGCAAATCGGGCTCCAGCACCAGGGCGCGTGCCAGCGCGGAGCGGCTTTGCATGCCGCCCGACAGCTGGTGCGGGTAGGCGGCCAGGGCTTCAAAGTCCAGCCCCAGCACGGCGCCCATGGCGTGGGCGCGCTCACGCGCGGCGGCGCGCGCCATGCCCTGCGCGCGCAGGCCCAGGGCGATGTTGTCGGCGGTGGTCTGCCAGGGCAGCAGGCGCGGCTGCTGGAACATCAACGCGGGGTTCACGAAGGAGTTGTCCAGCCGGCCCTCCTGCACGTCGATCAGGCCCGCGCACAGGTGCAGCAGCGTGGTCTTGCCGCAGCCCGAGGGGCCGACCAGCGCCAGCACGCGGCCGGGCGAAAGCGCCAGGCCCACGCCTCCGAGCACCTCGGTCAGCGCGTAGCTGTGGCGCACATCTTGAAGCAGCAAACTCATCGGGGTGCCTCCCGCCAGCGTTCCACTTCGCGCTTGAGCGGTTCCAAAAATCCATACTCCACCACCAGCAGGCAACCCACCACGGCGCTGATCCAGCCCAGGGTGGTGGCGGTGTCCAGTTGCGAGCGGCTGGCCGCCAGCGCGGCGCCCACGCCGTCGGTGCTGGCGAGCAGTTCGGCCATCACGGCCACCTTCCAGGCGCTGCCCAGCGCGGTGACCCAGGCCGGGAACAGGTACGACAGCACATGCGGCCCGTACACCTCGCGCAGCGCCATGCCCAGCGGCAGGCGGTAGGCGCGCGCCATGTCGCGCAGTTGCAAATCGAGCGTGCGCGTGCCCTGCAGCGCGCTGGCAAACACCACCGGAAAGCAGGCAATGAACACGGTGAACACCGGCGTGCCGTCGCTCATGCCAAACCACAGCATGGCCAGCACCAGCCAGGCAATGGGCGGCGTGCCCAGCAGCACGGTGACCAGCGGGCGCGCCAGCACCGAGGCGGTGACAGACAGCCCCGCCAGCAGCCCCAGCACGCTGCCCACACCCAGCGCCAGGGCCAGGCCCATGAGCGCGCGGCGTGCCGTAGCCCACAGCGCGGGCCAGGCAGCGCCCTGCTTCACCTGCGCCCACAGCGCGGCAAAAGCCGTGAGCGGGTCGGGCAGGATGAGCGGGTCGTACAACGCGGCCACGGCCTCCCAGGCTGTTAGCAACAGCAGCAGGCTGGCGGCAGCCCCCCAGCCACTCCATACATACGCGGGAAGACCCGCAAACACACGCCACAGCAAACGCAACATCACTGCCCTCCTCTCAGTGGTCGCTGCGCGCTGGCATGGTAGAACGCTTCACTTGGCAGCCTGCCCCCCAATAGCTGGGGGGTTCGGGTCATGAGCTGTCCGAAGAAAAACTCCAGTTCGGCGCGTGCGGCAGCGGCAGGCACGGCGTCCATCAGGCTCACGGCAATGGCGTCGGCCACGGCCTCGGGGGTGAGCAGGTCGATGTGGCGCGCCATCATGCGGCCGCATTCCAGGGCGTTGTCGCGGCACCAGGCAAGCGAGCGCGCATAGGCCTGCGCCACGGCATCCAGCACCTGCGGCTGTGAGCGCACCACACCCACAGCGGCAATACCCGCTTGTGGCACGCGCGGCGCGCGCCGCAGCAGGCGGCCCCATTCCTGCTGCAGGTCGGCCCCCCGGTGCAGATCCGGCGCAATCAACCCCACGGGGAAAGAGCGCGTCTTGCGCAGGGCCAGCGAGACGGCGGGCTCGGACAGCAGCGCGTGCGAGACGCGGCGCGTGATGAGCAGCTGCATGGCCTCCATGGGCGTGGGCACATAGCGGATGCGGAAGTCGCGCAGCGGGTCCAGCCCCTGTTTGGCGGCCAGCACCTGCAGCACGATGTCGGGCATGTCGCCACGGAAGGGCACGGCAATTTCCTCGCCCTTGAAGTCGGCCAGCGCCTTGCGCTGCGCGTCGCGCGTGACGATCCACAGCGCGCCCCAGGTCGAAACGTTGAGCAGCGTGACCCCGGCCCCCCGGTTGAACAGGTTGGCCGCGACGTTGCTGGGCATGGCCAGCACATCGGCCTTGCCGCCCATGGCCATCATGCGCAGCTGGTCGGGGTCGCGCCAGGCGGTGAACACGGTGCGCTGCGCCACGCCCTGCAGTGCATTGCTTTCGGCCATGTGGATGAGCGGCGCCGACACGATGGCGGGCGGCCCGGCCAGGGTGATCTGCGGCAGAGCTGCGGCCACGCCCAGCGCGGGTGCGGCGGCCAGGGGTGCGGCCAGCAGTGCCAGCGCATGGCGGCGCGAGAGCGTGGTCTGTGGGTTCAGGAAATCATCGTGCATGGTCGTACTCCACGGCCGCAGCGGGCCATTGCTACTGCGGCACGGGCCGCAAGGGCTCAAAAAAGGGTTTCCTCTGTTCTTCATGGCGCGTGCATTACGCGCGCACCATGCAACCAGCGCTGCCCAGGCCAGTGGCCGCAGCGCAAGGGCCGCCGCGCCGCGCAGGCAGCGTCCCCCCTTCGCGCAACAAAGCGAAGCAGACAGAGGGGAAGGAGCGAAGCGGCACAGGGAGGGTCAGAATTTGTAGGTCAGCCCCGCTGTCAGGCTGCGCCCCAGACCCGGCAGGTAACCCGGCTGGGCCGCCGTGGCCTGGTTGCGGATCACGTAGCTGCTGGCGTAGCGGCGGTCGGTCACGTTGTCGGCCTGCAGGTACACGGCCCAAGGGCCGTCGCGCCATTCGACTTTCAGGCCCAGCAGCGCATACGACTCCTGTTGGGTGCCCGCTGTGTTGGCGTGGTCGGTGGGCGTGCTCACCGGCACCCAGCGCAGGTTGGGGCCAAATCGCCAGGCACCCAGGCGAACCATGAGTTCGGCATTGATCAGGTGGCGCGGCACGCCGGCGATCTGCTTGCCCGCGTACTCACCCGCGCGAAAGTGGAAGTCGCTGTAGGTCCAGCTTCCACGATAGTCCAGCGCCCCCACGCCCATGCGCTGGCTGCCCGAGAGGCCCAACTCCACGCCCTGGTGCAGCGTTCCTCCCCGGTAGTTGTAGGTGCCCACCTTGATGCCATTGGCGTCGGTGGTGGAGATGAGCTCGTCGGCCACCACGCTGCGGTACACCGCCGCGTTCCATTGCAGGGCCTGCGCGCCCTCGCCCAGGCGGCCCTGGCCGCCCAGTTCGAGCGTGGTGGCGCGCTGCGTTTTCAGGCGCACCAGCTCGGCGCTGGCAGCAGCCGGGTTATTGGGCGCGACGGTGGCGCCAAGGATTTCCCAGTAGGTGGGCGCCTCGTGGCTGCGGCTGAGGTTGGCCCACAGGCGCGTGGCAGGCGAAAGCTCCCAGTTCACGCCGATCTTGGGCGTGGCGAAGTTCCAGTCCTGGTCGAGCTGGGCCGCGCTGGTACGACTGGCGGCATCGCGGGTGACCTGGCTCCACTGCAGGCTGCCCAGCACCGTCCAGCCCGGGGCTACGCGCCAGTCGGCCGACGCAAGGGCCTGCAGGTTGCTGGCGTCCAGGTCGTAGGAGCCAAAGCGCTGCATCTGCTGGCCGTTGGCCGGGTTGGTGGCGTACAGGTCGCGCTCCATCTGGCTCTGCGCCCACGACAGCGCGGTGCGCCAGCCCACGGCGCCAGCAGTGCCGTCGGGCCGGCCGCTGGCTTGCCACTGCGCGCCGGTGGTGCGGCTGTGCGTCACGGTGTGGTTGGTCTGGTTGTTGAACAGATCGTCGGTGTCCTGCCAATACACACCCACTTCATGGCGCAGCGCCTCGCTGCCCCAGGTGGAGCGGTTGGCCAGACGCAGCTGCGTGGCAGCGCGGCGCGGGTCGCGCTTGTAAACGTTGAGCAACTGGTCTTGCGGCGTTTTGCCGTCGCCCAGGACGCCGCGCGGGTCGGAGCCGATGCGGTCTTTGGGCACCACGCTGGGGATCTGGAAGGCCAGGTCGGTCCAGTTCAGGTAGGTGCGGTTTTCAAATCCGCCATCGCCCTGGAAACCCACATTGGCCTGTAAAGCGTCGCGCTGCGACGCGGAGTGATGCCGATAGCCGTCATAGCGGTCGCTGCTGACGGAAACACGGCCATCGAGCTGCTCGCCCACCACGCCCACAGCGCCCTGCAGGCCCTGGCGGCCAAAACTGCCGGTTTCGGCACGCACGCGGCCACGCTCGTCGGCACCGGTGAGCGAAACAAAATCCACCTCGCCGCCCAGCGTGGTGGCACCGGGGGTGATGGCATTGGCGCCACGCCGGGCGCTGACGTAAGCCGCGTTGCGCGGCTCGATCAGGCCAATGATGAAAGAGCCGTCGGCCTCGTTGAGCGGCAAGCCGTCTTGCAAGAGCAGCACGCCCCGGTTCACCGGGTTGCTCTGAATGCCCGAGCCACGGATACCCAGGCGCGGCTGGTCGGTTCCACCAAAAAAGTCCTGCAGCACGATGCCGGGCTGGTAATCGAGCGCATCGCGCAGGGTGGCCATGCGCGCCTCCTTCTGCGGCTCGGCCAGGTTGGTGCCGCCCGGCACCTGTTGCAGGCGCTTGCGCTCTTTTTCCACGCCGTTGCGCGCGGGCATGTCGGCGCCAGAAGGGCTGGACTGCACTGTCACGGATGGCAGGCTGACCGCCTCCTGCGCCTGCGCCTGGGTAACCAGGGCCGCCACGAGCAGCACGCCCGCAGTGGTGCGCAAGGAGAAACACGAAAGGGGAGTCATAGGAGGCGTGGACATGTAAACGTTATTGGTAGTCATTCGCATTTGCAATATGATCCGCGAATTGAAAATTCACACCAATGACATTTATCAACAACTGCGACGCCGCCAGCGGCCCCGGTGCCTGGCTGAACGCTCACCCCTTGCTGCAGGGGCTGCCACCCTCTGTTTTGCAAAAGCTGGTCGAACAGGCAGAACTGCGCCACTACCGCAGCGGTGACATCGTGTTTCATGAAGGTGCCACCGCCCACCACTGGCTTCTGGTCGTGCAAGGCAGCGTGGAGCTGGTTCGGTTCAGCAGCAATGGACAGGAGCGCATATTCCACAGCTACCCCAGCGGCCAGAGCGTTGCCGAGGTGGCAATGTTCATGGGCCACGGGCGCTACCCCATGATGGCGCGCGCCGCAGGCGCCACCACCGTGTGGCGCATGGCGCGCCACGCACTGCGCGAAACTTGCCAGGCGCACCCAGCCCTGGCGCTCCGACTGCTGGAAGATTTCAGCCGGCGCCTATACCGCTATGTCAATGAAGTTGAATGGCTGACGACCAGCAGCGCGCCCCAGCGGCTGGCCGCTTATCTGTTGCAATTGCCCGCCGACAAGGGCAATCGTGTGGAACTGCCTTTTAGCCAGCGCCAACTGGCCGCCTACCTCGGCATCCGCGCCGAAACGCTGAGCCGTCTGCTTTCCGAGTGGCGCATGCGCTGCTGGATCCGTGGCGAAAAGCGCATCTGGGCGCTGATCGAGACCGCGTCGCTGCAAAACCTGGCCGGCGGGTGTGTCCGCAGTTTTTAGCAAGGCCGCTTGCCCGAAACGAGTTCGGTGCGGCGAGGTCCAAGGCCACGCTTGGGGGCCTTGAGCTTCTGCTATGCCAATAGCCGCTGCGGACTCAGAGCCGTTTCTGTCACGCCCTGCCGCTGAATGTGCTGTGGCACTGGAAGCCCCCGCACCAGCGCCGCGCATGCCTCGCCCATGGCCGCGCAGGTCTGGATGCCGTAGCCACCCTGCCCCGCCACCCAAAAGAACCCGGGGGCCTGCGCGTCCGGTCCACCCACCAATCCACCGTCTGCAACGAACGAGCGCAACCCCGCCCAGGTACGGGTGGGGCGCCGGATTTCCAGATTGGTCATTTCACCAATGCGAGCAATGCCCATGGCAATGTCGAGCTCTTCTGGCTGGATATCTTGCGGCTGAACAGGATCCGCGTTGGCTGGCGACCCCAGCAGCATCCCGGCGTCCGGCTTGAGGTACCAGTCTTCGCTGGCGCCAATGACCATGGGCCAGTGTTCTGTGTTGCAGCCTGGCGGCGCGGGAAACACAAATGCCGAACGACGACAAGGCACCAACCCGATTCGCTGGGCCCCCGCCAGTTGCCCAATGTCATCGGCCCAGGCGCCGGCTGCGTTGATCACGACGGGCGCAGTCCAGCTTTGCTCACCTGCCGTCACCACCCATGCGTTGTCCTGTCGCTGCATCGCGGTCACTTGCGCATTGCATTGCACCTTGCCGCCCGCGCGGCGAATGCCTTTCAGAAAACTGGAGTGGATAGCGTCCACGTCCATGTCGTAGGCATCGGGCTCGTAAACCGCCGCCGCCACCTGGTCGGCACGCAAAACCGGAACCCTCGCGCACGCTTCCTCGCCGGTGATGAACTGTGCATGGGGGTCGAGCGCGCTGAGCATTTTCCAGTGCGCGTTGAGCGCATCCAACTGCCCGGCGGTGGCGACCATCATGGCGCCCCGTGGCTTGAGAAGCGGGTAATCAGTGAACCCGGTGGGCGGGTTACGGAAAAAATCCAGGCTGGCGCGCGTGAGGCCGCGCACTTGCTCCGATCCGTAGCTGGCCATGTAAAGGGCAGCCGACCTTCCCGTGGAGTGGTAGCCCGGCTGGGATTCGCGCTCAAGGATGACCACCTTGCCATGCGGGGCGAGCCAATAGCCCACCGAAGCGCCGGCAATTCCGGCACCGATGATGATGAAATCGGTCTGAATGGGGGTGGGGGTGGTGCTCATGGGGCGTTCAGAGTGGTTCGTGCGTCGCTTGCGCCCCGGTACTTTACCGGCCTTGCCACAGCAGCGGCCCGACCCGGTTTTGCAAAAAGCTTGCAGCAATCGGGCAGTGCGACCCCGGGCAGCCGCTACTCCAAATCAGAGGACACTGAAAAACTGGCCCTGCTGGCTTCCGAGCGCGCGATCTGGCGGGCAATGTTGTCGCACACCAAGTCGCACAACGCATACACGGATTCGTCTGCAAAACGGTAATACACGCTGGTGCCCCGCCCTTCCCGCTTGACGAGGCCGTTCTTGGTCATCAACGAAAGGTGGCGCGACACGTTGGCAGCCGTATAGCCACACATTTGCGCAAGATCACCCACGTTGCGCTCTCCTTCTCGCAGGATGTTGAGGATGCGCAGGCGCGTGGGCTCAGCCAGCACCTGAAAGTACCCGGCAACCTCTTCCAGCGCTTCTGGAGGCATGTTTTTCATTCGTCACTCCTGGGCCTGAAGGGCTGGAGATACCAGCGCTACCCAAGATCAGGCCAGTCGCTATCATACAATAATTGACTAATTAGCTATTTAGTTAAATAATGAACAAACTGCTATTGAACCCACTGATGGGTATGGAGAACCGGATGCTGATGCCTCGACTCGCCACTGCCGCATTGCTGACCTGCCTGTTGGTTGTGCAAACTGCGTGGGCTGTTGAAGCCACACCGCTCAAAACCCACGAAGTGCTGGCCAATGGCGCAACCCGGCAAGCCAGCGTGGATGGTGTAGTGGAGGCCGTGCGTGACACCACGCTGTCAGCCCAGGTGCAGGGCGCCATCGTTGCACTCCACGCGAAAGTGGGCGATACGGTCAAGGCCGGGCAGGAGCTGGTGCGTATTGATGCCCGGGCGGCTTCGCAAACTGCCGCCGCCAGCGTGGCGCAGGTGGATGCAGCCCGCGCCAGCCTGCAAGTGGCCAGCAAGGAGTTCGAGCGCCAAAAGCAACTTTTCCAAAAGCAATACATCAGCCAGGCCGCACTGGACCGCGCCCAGGCGCAGTTGCAGGCCAGCCAGGCCCAGGTGCAGGCGTTGCAGGCGCAGGCAGGGGCCGCCACCACGCAGTCGGGCTTTTATGTGCTGAAAGCGCCCTACGCTGGTGTCATCAGCGAGGTTCCCGTGGCGCTGGGCGACATGGCGATGCCGGGGCGCCCACTGGTGCGGCTGTATGACCCCTCGGCCTTGCGCGTGACCGCCATGGTCCCGCAGATGGCGGCCACTGCACTGGTCGGCAGCCAGAACCTGCAAGCTGAAATACCCGGGCTGACAACGTCGAATATTGCTGTGCAGCCCAGCCAAATCCAGTTGCTACCCACGGTGGACGCCGCCACGCACACAGTGCAGTTGCGTGTCGCACTCGCCCCCGACCTCCAGGGCGCAACACCTGGCATGTTTGCCCGGCTGTGGTTGCCTGCAGCCGCCCTCGCAGCGGGCGAGCTGCGGGTGCAGATTCCTGCCAGTGCGGTGGTGCGCCGTGCAGAAATGACGGGGGTCTATGTGCTGGATGCGCAAGGCCGGCCCCTGTTGCGCCAGGTGCGGCTGGGCCGTCGCAGCGGCGAACAGGTCGAGGTGCTGAGTGGCCTGCGTCCGGGTGACAAGGTAGCCACCGATCCGCAGGCAGCCGCCAAGGTGCGCTGAGATGGACGACATGAACAACCCCACACCGCAGGCCCTGGGCATTTCGGGCCGCATTGCGGCCTTGTTCCAGAGCGCACAGATCACGCCGTTGCTGGCGCTGGTGGCGTTTTTGCTGGGCGTGTTTGCCGTGATGGTGACGCCGCGCGAGGAAGAGCCGCAGATCAACGTGACCATGGCCAATGTGCTGATTCCATTCCCGGGCGCCTCGGTGGCCGATGTGGAGCAGATGGTGGCCACCCCGGCTGAGCAGGTGCTCTCGCAAATGGCGGGCACCGAACATGTGATGTCGGTTTCGCGCCCCGGCGTGGCGGTTCTTACGGTGCAGTTCAAGGTGGGCGTTGAACGCACCGAAGCGCTGGTGCAGCTGCATGACACCTTGCGGAGCAACACCGACTGGCTGCCGCGCGATCTGGGGGTGCTGGAGCCCATCATCAAACCCAAGGGCATTGACGATGTTCCCATCGTCACCCTCACACTTTTCAGCAAGAACGCAGACGCCGGCGCTTTTGCGCTGGAGCGCGTGGCCCACAGCATGGAAGCTGAAATCAAGCGGGTGGCCGGCACGCGCGAAGTGCAAACAGTGGGCGGCCCGGGCCGGGCCGTCATGGTGCGCCTGGACCCGGCGCGCATGGCCAGCACCGGCACCACCGTGCAGGATCTGCGCAGCGCGCTGCAGTCCGCCAACATGGGCATGCCCGTGGGTGAACTCATCAGCGACAACCAGGCGGTGGCCGTAGAGGCAGGCCCGTTTCTCATGCAGGCCAGCGACGTTGCTGAGCTGATGGTGGGGGTACGTGGCGGCAAACCCCTCTTTCTGAAAGACGTGGCCGAAGTCAACGATGGCCCCTTGCCCCCCAGCCGCTACGTGTGGCACGGCAAGGCCGAGGCCAACGGTGGCGGCGAATACCCCGCTGTCACCTTGCTGGTCACCAAGAAGCCGGGCGAGAACGCCATCGACGTGGCCAACGCCGTCATGCAGCGGGTGGAGCAGCTGCGCAACACCGTCATTCCGGATGGCGTTGAAGTGGCCGAGACGCGCAACTACGGCGCCACGGCCAACGACAAGGCCCAAAAGCTCATCCAGAAACTGTTGTTTGCCACGGCTTCGGTGGTGGCGCTGGTGTTCATTGCGCTGGGCCGGCGCGAGGCCGCCATTGTGGGCACAGCCGTGGTGCTGACGCTCACCGTGACGCTGTTTGCCTCGTGGGCTTGGGGTTTCACGCTCAATCGGGTGTCGCTGTTCGCGCTGATTTTCTCCATCGGCATCCTGGTGGACGATGCCATCGTGGTGGTTGAAAACATTCACCGGCACCAGCAGCTCTTTCCGGGCAAGACACTCGCGCAGATCATTCCGGGCGCGGTGGACGAAGTGGGCGGCCCCACCATCCTGGCCACGTTCACCGTGATTGCCGCGCTGCTGCCCATGGCGTTTGTGTCGGGCCTGATGGGCCCCTACATGAGCCCGATCCCCATCAACGCCAGCATGGGCATGCTGCTGTCGCTGGCCATCGCCTTCGTGGTCACGCCCTGGCTGGCGCGTTTGTGGATGAAGGTGCACCCTGCACAAGGCGGCAGCGCAGGCCACGCCCCCGCTGCACCCTCAGGCATGGCGGCCCGCATCACCCCCCTTTTCACCCGCATCTTCACGCCCTTGCTCGACGACCAGCGCGGCCCCCGCAACCGCCGGTTGCTGGGACTGGGCGTGGCGGTACTGATTGCGCTGTCGGTGGCCCTGCCCGCCACAGGGCTGGTGCTGCTCAAGATGCTGCCGTTTGACAACAAGTCAGAGTTTCAGGTGGTGGTGGACATGCCTGCCGGCACACCGGTGGAGCAGACCGCTGCGGTGCTGCATGAGCTCGGTGCCTACCTGGCCACCGTGCCCGAGGTCACCGATTACCAGGCTTACGCGGGCACGGCCGCACCCATCAACTTCAACGGATTGGTGCGCCAGTATTACCTGCGCGCAGGGGGCGATGTGGGCGACATCCAGGTGAACCTGGTGGACAAATCGCACCGCAAGGACCAGAGCCATGCCATTGCCACACGCGTGCGCCCTGCCCTACAGCAGATCGGGCAGCGCATGGGTGCCAATGTGAAGGTGGTTGAAGTGCCACCAGGGCCGCCGGTGCTGTCGCCCATCGTGGCCGAAATCTATGGCCCCGAAGCCGAAGGTCGGCGCCAGATGGCCAAGGCCGTGCGTGCAGTGTTCAGCCAGACCGACGGCCTGGTGGATGTGGACGACAGCAGCATTACCAGCGCGCCGCGCAAGCTTTTGCTGATCGACCGGCGCAAGGCCGCGCTGCTGGGCATACCCCAGCAGGCCATTGTGGGCACGCTGCGTGCTGGCTTGGCGGGCGAAGCCGCCACCTATCTGCACGATGCCAGCAAATACCCCGCTCCCGTGGTGCTGCAGTTGCCCGAAGAAAGCCATGGCGATCTGGCCGCGCTGCTGCAGCTCACCGTGCGCGGTGCCTCGGGCAAGCAGGTGCCCATCAGTGAGCTGGTCACGGTAAGCGACACCGTGCGCGAGCAGCCCGTTTATCACAAAGACCTTCTGCCGGTGAACTTTGTGGTGGCCGACATGGCCGGCAAGGTGGACAGCCCACTGTACGGCATGTTCCAGATGCGCAGCGCCATCGCGCAGATCGAGACCCCGGGTGGCGGCCCGCTGGTGGAGTATTTTGTGCGCCAGCCCTCGGATGCGCTGCGCGATTACGCCATTAAATGGGATGGCGAATGGCAGATCACCTTTGAGACCTTCCGCGACATGGGCGCCGCCTACGCCGTGGGCCTGATCCTCATCTACCTGCTGGTGGTGGCGCAGTTCGGCAGCTACCTCACGCCGCTGATCATCATGGCGCCTATCCCGCTGACCATCATTGGCGTGATGCCAGGCCACGCCTTGCTGGGCGCGCAGTACACGGCCACCAGCATGATCGGCATGATCGCGCTGGCCGGCATCATCGTGCGCAACTCCATCCTGCTGGTCGACTTCATCAATTTGCAGGTGCGTGAAGGCACTCCGCTCAAAGACGCCATCGTGCACTCGGCCATTACCCGCGCCCAGCCCATTGTGCTGACGGGGCTGGCGGCCATGATTGGTGCGTTCTTCATCCTGGACGACCCGATCTTCAATGGCCTTGCCATTTCACTGATCTTTGGCATCTTTGTCTCCACCGTGCTGACGCTGGTGGTCATTCCCACGCTGTATTACGCGGCCTACCGCAAGCAGGGGCGCAACCCCCGCGACGGCCAGGACCCTGCACCCATTTCTTCCGTTCCCCCCGCTGGCAGCAACCCGACAGAGGCTGCGCCGCACTGATCTGCACGGATTTTCAACCAGGCACCCCAGGAGACAAACCATGGCCCATATCGTCGTTATCGGAGCAGGCATTGGCGGCATGCCCGCAGCCTACGAGCTGCGCAGCAAGCTGCCCACGCAGCATCGCGTCACCGTGATCAGCGCGGTGGACTACTTCCAGTTCGTGCCCTCCAACCCCTGGATCGCGGTGGGCTGGCGAAAACGCGACGATATCGTGCTGCAAATCGCCCCGCTGCTGCAGCGCAAAGGCATTGATTTCATTGCCAGCGGTGTGCAGACCATCGACGCCACCGGTAACAGCGTCACGCTGGCCAACGGTCAGACCGTGCCTTACGACTATCTGGTGATCACCACCGGCCCGCGCCTCGCCTTTGAGGAAGTGCCGGGCGCAGGCCCCATCGATGGCCACACGCACTCCATCTGCACGGTGGATCACGCCCAGGGCTTCTGGGCAGATTACGAGAAGTTTCTCGAAAACCCCGGTCCCATGGTGATTGGCGCCATGCCCGGCGCCAGCTGCTTTGGCCCGGCGTATGAGTTTGCCTTCATCGTGTCGGCCGATCTGCGCAAACGCAAGCTGCGCCACAAGGTGCCCCTCACCTATGTCACCAGCGAGCCCTACATCGGCCACCTTGGTCTGGGCGGCGTGGGCGACAGCAAGAGCATGCTCGAGAGCGAGCTGCGCGGCCAGGACATCAAGTGGATCACCAACGCCAAGACAACGCGCGTGGAAGACGGCAAGATGATGGTGGACCAGCTCGACGAACAGGGCAACCTGCTCAAGCAGCACGAGCTGCCGTTCAAGCTCTCGATGATGCTGCCCGCTTTCAAGGGTGTGGATGCCGTGGCCGCCGTGCCCAAGCTGTGCAACCCGCGCGGCTTCGTGCTGATCGACGAGCACCAGCGCAGCAAGGCCTACCCCAACATCTTTGCGGCGGGCGTGTGCGTGGCGATTCCGCCCGTAGAGGTCACCCCGGTGCCCACCGGCGCGCCCAAGACCGGCTACATGATCGAAACCATGGTGTCTGCCATCGTGCACAACATCGCGGCCGACCTGGAGGGAAAGCCCGCTACAGCCACCGCCACCTGGAACGCCATCTGCCTGGCCGACATGGGCGACACCGGCGCCGCCTTCGTGGCGCTGCCGCAAATACCGCCGCGCAACGTCAACTGGTTCAAGAAGGGCAAGTGGGTGCACCTGGGCAAGATTGCCTTCGAAAAATATTTCCTCGGCAAGATCAAGTCGGGCAATACCGACCCGATCTACGAGAAATACGTGCTCAAGATCCTGGGCATCGAACGCCTGCAAGAGCCCTCCGGCCCCAAGTAGACCAGCAACCAGACGTGTTTTTTTCGTTCAACTTCGGAGCTTCATCATGACCTCTTGGCAACTCGTTCGCATCATTGGCGGCTCATTCATCCTGCTGTCGCTGGCCCTGGGCGTGGCGGGCAGTCCGATCTTCCACAGCGCCAACTGGCTGTGGTTCACCGCCTTTGTGGGCGCCAATCTGCTGCAAAGTGGTTTCACCCGGTGGTGCCTGATGGAAACCATCATGCGCAAGCTGGGCGCGGCGGCAGGCAATTGACCGGAGATCGCACCATGCGCATGAAGCCGCTGTGGGCCGCTTTGCTGGCGCTGGGCATCTCGGGCGCCCACGCGGCCGACCTGCTGCAAGCCTGGCAGGCCGCACGCCAGCATGACCCGGACATGGCCGTGGCGCAGTCGGCCCTGCAGGCAGGCCAGGCACGGCGGGATCAGGCCAGCGCTTTGTGGCGCCCCACGGTGGCTGCCACGGCGGCCGGTGGCGCCATGGGCTCGCAGACCTCCACTGCCGGTGCGTCGTTTTCGGCGCCGGGCTTTGGCACCTCGTCGAATGTCGGGTTCAACACCTCGGTGGACAACGGCCCGGGGGCGCGCTGGAGCATTGGTGCCCGCATGCCCATCTACAGCCCCGAACGCACGGCGCAGGGCCGCAAGCTCACGCTGTCTGCCGATCTGGCCGATGTGCAGTGGCAGGCTGCCGAACAGGCCCTCATGCTGCAAACCGCCGAGCGCTACTTTGCCGTGGCGCAGGCGCAGGACGGACTGCGCCTGCTGCAGCGCCAGCAAACGGCCGTCAACAAGGCACTGGTGGAGGCGCAAGACCGCTTTGAACTGGGGGATGCTCCCGTCACCGACACCCACGAAGCCGCTGCGCGCGCCCGTGGCATCGATGCGCAGGTGCTTGCAGCCGAGGTGGATTTGCAGATCGCCCAGCGCGCCCTGGCGGACACCACCGGCTGGTCGGTCGACGCGCTGCAGGTGGCGCCGGCACCGGCTTTGCTGGCCTCCCCCGCCCTGCCTGCCCTGCCCCAGTGGCTGGACCAGGCGGCAGCAGCCAACCCCGGCCTGCGCCAGCAAACCCTGGCCGTCGAGGTGGCGCGCCAGGATGTCGCCCAATATGCCCGCGGCGCAGGCACCACCGTGGACCTGGTCGCACAGGCAAGCCGCGAGCACCTGAGCGGCTCGGGCCGCTACGGCCACGGCAGCAACACCGCCCAGCAGCACATGGTGGGCGTGCAGGTCACCGTGCCGCTATACACCGGCGGCCAGCGCAGCGCACGCCAGCAAGAGCTGCTGCACCTGCAGGCCAAGGCCGAAGCCGAACTCGACCGCGCACGCCAACAGGTGGCGCAGCAAACCCGCGCCGCGTGGCTGCGCCTGCAGTCAGGCGCAGCGCGCACCGAGGCACAGAACGCAGCCCTGCGCGCCAGCCAGGCCCGCCTGGATGCCACCCAGCTCGGCCGCCAGGTGGGAGACCGCACCACGCTGGACCTGCTCAACGCGCAAAACGATGCGGCCGGTGCCGAGCTGGCCATGGCGCAGCTGCGCACATCCCTCACGCTGGAGCGCCTGCGCCTGCTGGCCTTGACGGGGCAGCTGGACGAACGTGCATTGCACGCCGCCACCGTGGATGCGCCAGCCCCGAAGTAACCCCCATTCATCTTCCCAGAGACACCATGGAAACCACCACACTCCAGCCGCCCGCCGCGCCCCTGGTCGTTGATGTGCGCTCACCCGGCGAGTTTGAAGCCGGCCATGTGGACGGCGCCATCAACCTGCCACTGGACCGCCTGGGCGCCGATTGCGCGCAGGCCTTGCCCGACAAAGCCACGCCCCTTGTGCTGTGCTGCCTGTCGGGTGCACGCTCCGGCATGGCGGCGCAGTGGCTGCGGCAGCAGGGCTACCAGCAGGTGGCCAACGGCGGCTCGGTGGGCAGCGTGGCGCTGCAGCTGCAGCGTCCCATACGCCGCGGCTGAGGCGCCCCCACCCTGCCCGCTTTCCCGTCCTTTCATTTCTCCACACCACAAGGAACCGCCATGAAAACCGCCCACGACCTGGTCACCGCCGCAAAAACCCGGGCCCAGGAAATCCCCGTGGACCAGGCCGAGCAGGCCATCCGTGAAGCCGACGTGCTGATCGACGTGCGAGAGGCCGACGAATACCATGCAGGACACCTGCCCGGCGCCATCCACGCCTCGCGCGGCATGCTGGAGTTCAAGCTCAGCAGCACCCCCGCGCTCGAGTCGCGCGACCTCAAGGTGGTTGTGTATTGCAAGACCAGTGGCCGTGCAGCGCTGGCCGCATGTGCCATGCAGGACATGGGATATCTGCAGGTGCAATCGATTGCCGGCGGGTTTGATGCCTGGGTGGCCGCCGGCAAGCCTGTGGTCAAACCGGTGACGCCCTCGTTCGAGTAACCGGGTGAAGCGGCTTACCGGCCGCATCGCCTTTTCGCAAAGCGGCCCGCTCAAGGGGCTGCAGCAACCCAAAGCAAAGGAAAAATCATGAAAATCAACGTTGGAACCATTGATCGTGTCTTGCGCATCGTGGCCGGACTGGTACTGATCGCACTGGCTGCCACTGGCACCGTGGGCTGGTGGGGCTGGCTGGGCGTGGTGCCTTTGGCCACCGGCCTGTTCCGCTTTTGCCCCGCCTACACGCTGCTGGGCATCAACACCTGCCCCCTGAAGCGATAACTGACGCAGCCCTGGCCGCGTGAGAGCGGCGGATGGGGCCGCGCCAGCCAGCGGCCCCGAAAGTGATTTTTCGACCCGCCTGTTTTGACTCCCTATTTCATGGAATTTCAGTCATGAGTACCTTTGACCATGCAGGTCTGATACACAACATCAATGAAAGCCTGGCCACCTTCCGCAAGGCCCAGCCTGACGCCATGCGCGGGTTTGCCCAACTCGCCCAGGCCTCCATGGCCGAGGGCGCGATCAGCGCCAAGCACAAAGAGCTGATTGCCCTGGCCATCGGCGTAAGCCAGCACTGCTCAGGGTGCATCGGCTTTCACGTCAAGGCACTGCTGAAACTTGGCGCCACACGCGCCGAACTCGAAGAGATGCTGGCCGTGAGCGTCTACATGGGCGGCGGGCCATCGTTGATGTACGCAGCCGAAGCCCTCAAGGCCTGGGACACCATGGCCGAAGCCCACACCGCCTGAGCTCAAGCCCAAACTGCCTATTCAAAGGGCAAAGGCACGTTTTTGCGGATTTATACAAAAATAGCTGCTAGCGCTTATGGATAAAGCGCAAGCAGCTATTTTTTTAATAGCAACTATCCATCGCACTCACCCTTCTGTGCGCATGCGGTACACCGGGCTCAGGCGCACGCCCCCTGAGGTTGCGACAGCGCCTGCAGGTCATCTGCCTCGGTGGTAGTAATGCGGTGGCCGCTCAGGCCCAGTTTGGCCAGCAGTTGCACATCGGCTTCCACATCAGGGTTGCCGGTCACCAGCAATTTATCGCCATAAAAAATCGAGTTGGCCCCGGCCATGAAGCACAGCGCCTGCACCGCATCACCCAACTGCTGGCGGCCTGCCGACAGGCGCACGCGGGCCTTGGGCATGGTGATGCGGGCCACCGCGATCACGCGCACAAAGTCCAGCGGATCGACCGGTTCGCTGTCGGCCAGCGGGGTGCCGGGCACGCGCACCAGGCTGTTGATGGGCACCGATTCCGGGTAGGGCTGCAGGTTGGCCAGCTGGGCGATCAGGCCCGCGCGGTGCACGGGCGCCTCGCCCATGCCAACAATGCCTCCGCAGCACACGCTGATGCCTGCGCTGCGCACATGCTGCAGGGTGTCCAGTCGGTCCTGGTAGGCGCGGGTGCTGACCACGTCGGTGTAGTACTCGGGGGCGGTATCGAGGTTGTGGTTGTAATAGTCGAGGCCCGCATCCTTGAGCGCCTGCGCC
The DNA here is from genome assembly GCF_002281195.1 of Acidovorax sp. 35-64-16. Taxonomy (NCBI): domain Bacteria; kingdom Pseudomonadati; phylum Pseudomonadota; class Betaproteobacteria; order Burkholderiales; family Comamonadaceae; genus Acidovorax; species Acidovorax sp. 35-64-16. Next base: position 25,071 of record NZ_NCFM01000009.1, read on the forward strand.
TGGTGCGATTCGAGCATGCCCAGCGTGGCGCAGGTCTGCAGGCCCAGGCCTTTCACCGCGCCAATGAGGGCACTGACTTTTTCGATGTCACGGTCCTTGGGGGCGCGCCAGGCGGCGCCCATGCAAAAGCGGGTGGCGCCGGCGTCTTTGGCGGCTTGCGCAGCGCGCACCACTTCGTCCACTTCCATCAGCTTTTCGGCCTTCACGCCGGTGTCGAACTCGGCAGACTGCGGGCAGTAGCCACAATTTTCGGGGCAGCCGCCGGTTTTGACCGACAGCAGCGTGGCCAGCTCGATATCGCCCGCGGGCCAGTGCTGGCGGTGCACGGTCTGCGCCTCGAACAGCAAGTCCAGCAAGGGCTTGTCGAGCAGCGCCTGAATGGCATCAACCGTCCACGGGCCCTGGGCCGCAGAGGGCGCCACGCGGCGATGCATCTGCAGGGGCTGGCTGGAGGATGGGGTGGCGGTAGAGGACATGAAGGGCCTTTGAGGTGGGGGCAGCGAGTGCGTAACGGGAAAACATGCCCCATTGCGAGCATTCGATGCGGTTTATATCAGGTGAAACAGACCAATTCCCGACCGCACCGCACGAAGGCGATGCGCAGAAGCGGTGTTTTCATGGTGGTTAAAAAGGCTGCGGATCGCGCCTTACAAGTGCCACCGCATCATTTTGACGGGGGTAAACGGTGCTACGTGGGTTGGATGGGTTGGGTGGGTGGAGTGAATCCCAACGCCTTCAACTCTTCATCACTCAGTTCCAGCTCCGTCAATTCGGGCTGGCGGGCCTCAATGGTGCGGCGCTGCTCAAAACTCGTCGGCGGGCCTTGCTCTTGCTGCCTTCTGTCTTGACCGCTGCGCCGGTCTGTTTCGTGTCGTCGTTCCATTTTTCCTGTCCGTCCAAAGGGATTTCACAGAGCCAGCATTGATGTGCCGAAAGGTTTGCTTCAGCCGCGTGATTTGTGGGCACCACAATGCGACCTGGCGCCGTGTTCAGTAGGGCCAACGCCTCAGCCGAGCGCGGCGATCACATCCGGGGGCGCTTGCACCAGCTCGATCAGCACGCCCTCGCCCGCAATCGGGAACTCGTCGTTGCTCTTGGGGTGCAGAAAGCAGATGTCAAAACCCGCCGCGCCCTTGCGGATGCCACCGGGCGCAAAGCGCACGCCCTGCGCGGTGAGCCACTCGACGGCGGCGGCCAGGTCGTCGATCCACAGGCCGATGTGGTTGAGTGGCGTGGTGTGCACCGCAGGCTTTTTATCGATGTCCAGTGGCTGCATGATGTCCACCTCGACCTTGAAGGCGCCCTGCCCCATGGCCAGGATGTCTTCATCGACGTTCTCGCGTTCGCTTTTGAAAGTGCCGGTCTGTTCCAGGCCCAGCATGTCCACCCACAGGGCTTTCATGCGCTGTTTGTCGGTGCCGCCAATGGCCACCTGCTGGATGCCCAGCACCCTGAAAGGGCGTTGCACGGTGTTGTTTGTCATGGAAATTCTCCAGTGGCTGAAGCGTTTTTTACTTCTATTTCAATAGCTACTCGCGCTTACTGCATAAGCGCTAGAGGCCAAAAACACTCATAAAAAAGGGGGCAAGCCCCCTCGGGTTGGATTTCGGCAGGGATCACTGGAATTCCAGGATCACCTGATCCACCGCCAGCGATTCGCCCTTGCCCGCCACGATCTTGCCCACCACGCCGTCTTGCGCAGCAAAGAGGATGTTTTCCATCTTCATGGCCTCGATCACGGCCAGCTTTTCACCCGCCTGCACCTTCTGGCCGGGCTGCACCGCTACATCGACCAGCAGGCCGGGCATGGGCGACAGCAAAAACCTGGAAAGGTCTGGTGGTGCCTTGAACGGCATCAGCTTGTGCAGCCGTGCGCCCAGCGGCGACAGCACCAGCGCGTCGATCTGCGTGCCGTTGTGCGCAATGCGCAGCGCCAGCGGGTTCTTGCCCACACCGCGCTCGACCTGGGCCGTGAAGCCCTGGCCATTGCAAGCGCCTTGCACGCGAATCTGCCCCAGCGTGGCCGTGCTACTGATCTGATAGCTTTTGCCGCCCACCGATACTGCGCTGGAGAGCGATTTGCCATCTATTTCGAAGTCCGTCACCGTGACTTCGTGCTGCTGGTTCTTGCCTTCGGCGCCAAGTGCGATCACCACAAACTCTTCACCCACCTTCACCTCGTGCCCGGCCAACTGGCCGCTGATGCCCGAGGCGCGGGCGCGGTAACGGCGGTTCATGTAGGCGGCCAGCGCCACCAGGAACAGCGGATCGTCGTGCGGCACGTCTTCGGCCGCAAAACCCTTGCTGTAGTTTTCGGCAATAAAACCGGTATTGAAATCGCCCGTCACAAAACGGGGGTGCGCCAGCAAAGCGGCCTGGAACGGGATGTTGCTGCTGATACCGCGAATCACAAACCCGTTGAGCGCGGCGCGCATCTTGGTAATGGCGTCGTTGCGGTCGGTGCCGTGCACGATGAGCTTGGCGATCATCGAGTCGTAATACATGGGGATCTCGCCGCCCTCGTACACACCCGTGTCCACGCGCACGCCCAGCTTCTTGCTGGTGTCCGACTGGAACATGGATTCCTCCGGCGGCTGAAAGCGCACCAGGCGGCCCGTGGACGGCAAAAAGTTGCGAAAAGGGTCTTCGGCATTGATGCGGCACTCGATGGCCCAGCCGTCGCGCTTCACATCGGCTTGCGTAAGCGGCAGCGCCTCGCCCGCCGCCACGCGGATCATCAGCTCCACCAGGTCCAGGCCAGTGATGCATTCGGTCACCGGATGCTCCACCTGCAGGCGGGTGTTCATCTCCAGAAAGTAAAAGTCCTGGTCCTTGCCGACCACAAACTCCACCGTGCCAGCGCTCTGATACTTCACGGCCTTGGCGAGCTGCACGGCCTGCTCGCCCATGGCCTTGCGAGTGGCATCAGAGATGAAGGGCGATGGCGCCTCTTCGATCACCTTCTGGTGGCGGCGCTGGATGGAGCACTCGCGCTCGTTCAGATAGATCACATTGCCGTGGCTGTCGCCCAGTACCTGGATCTCGATGTGGCGCGGCTCCTGCACGAATTTTTCGATGAAGATGCGGTCATCGCCAAAGCTGTTGCGGGCTTCGTTCTGGCAGCTGGCAAAGCCTTCAAACGCTTCCTTGTCGTTGAACGCCACGCGCAGGCCCTTGCCGCCGCCGCCCGCGCTGGCCTTGATCATCACCGGGTAGCCAATGCCCTTGGCAATTTCCACCGCCTGCTCGGGGCCGGCGATGGCATCGTTGTAGCCCGGAATGGTGTTGACCTTGGCCTCCAGCGCGAGCTTCTTGGATGCAATCTTGTCACCCATGGCCGCGATCGAAAATGCCTTGGGGCCGATGAAGGCAATGCCTTCGTCTTCGCAGCGCTTGGCAAAGGCTTCGTTCTCGGAGAGGAAACCATAGCCCGGGTGCACGGCCTGTGCGCCGGTCTGTTTGCAGGCTTCGATGATCTTGTCGGCCAGCAGGTACGACTCGCGCGAAGGCGCCGCGCCGATGTGCACGGCCTCATCCGCCAGCTTGACGTGGCGCGCTTCCTTGTCGGCGTCGGAATAGACGGCGACGGTGGCGATGCCCATCTTGCGGGCGGTAGCGATGACACGGCAGGCGATTTCGCCGCGGTTCGCAATCAGGATTTTCTTGAACATGATGACGTCCTGTTCTCTCTCAATGTTGTTGGGCCAGCAGCGCTTTGCGCCGGGCCGTGTAGTTCCACCACGGCTGGCTGGGCCCGCCGTTCATAAAGTCGTGTGCAGCCATAAAGACATCCAGCACGCACGGGTCTTGGCGCTGACCCGTGGGTCCGCGCAGCTGCCCATACATTTCCAGCGGGTCCATCGCACGCACTTGCTGTGGCGTGGTGATGCCCAGGCTGTGCAGATCGGCGGCCATCGATTTCCCGATGTTCGGAATATCGGTCAGCACACGGGCTTGCTCGGCGTGGGTCGCTTTGGGCATGACAGCACTCGCTGGACCGGCGTTACAAAGGAATGTTGCCGTGCTTGCGCCACGGGTTTTCCAGCTTCTTGTCGCGCAGCATCACGAGCGAGCGGCAGATGCGCTTGCGCGTCTCGTGCGGCAGGATGACGTCGTCGATGAAGCCCCGGGCACCCGCCACAAACGGGTTGGCGAAACGCTCTTTGTATTCGGCCTCGCGGGCAGCCAGCTTGACGGGGTCGTTCTTGTCCTCACGGAAGATGATTTCCACCGCGCCCTTGGCGCCCATCACCGCGATTTCGGCGTTGGGCCAGGCCAGGTTCACGTCGCCGCGCAGGTGCTTGCTGCTCATCACGTCGTACGCGCCGCCATAGGCCTTGCGCGTGATGACGGTGATCTTGGGCACAGTGCATTCGGCATACGCATACAGCAGCTTGGCGCCGTGCTTGATGATGCCGCCGTACTCTTGAGAAGTGCCGGGCATGAAGCCGGGCACGTCCACAAACGTGACCACGGGGATGTTGAACGCATCGCAAAAGCGCACAAAACGCGCGGCCTTGATGCTCGACTTGATGTCCAGGCAGCCCGCCAGCACCAGGGGCTGGTTGGCGACGATGCCCACGGTCTGGCCTTCCATGCGGGCAAAGCCGATGAGGATGTTCTTGGCGTATTCGGGCTGCAGCTCAAAAAAGTCGCCATCGTCCACCGTCTTGAGGATCAGCTCCTTCATGTCGTAGGGCTTGTTGGCGTTGTCGGGCACCAGGGTGTCAAGCGACAGGTCGGCGCGGTCGGCCGGGTCGTTGCTTGGGCGCACGGGCGCTTTTTCGCGGTTGTTCAGCGGCAGGTAGTTGTACAGGCGGCGCAGCATCATCAGCGCCTCCACGTCGTTTTCGAACGCCAGGTCCGCCACGCCGCTCTTGGTGGTGTGGGTGATGGCGCCGCCCAGTTCCTCGGCGGTCACCTCTTCATGCGTCACGGTTTTGACCACTTCGGGGCCGGTGACGAACATGTAGCTCGAATCCTTGACCATGAAGATGAAGTCGGTCATGGCGGGCGAATACACGGCGCCACCGGCGCTCGGGCCCATGATCATGCTGATCTGCGGAATCACGCCGCTGGCCAGCACGTTTTTCTGGAACACGTCGGCATAGCCACCCAGGCTGGCCACGCCCTCCTGGATGCGCGCGCCGCCCGAGTCGTTGAGGCCGATGACGGGTGCGCCCACCTTCATGGCCTGGTCCATCACCTTGCAGATTTTCTCGGCATGGGTTTCAGACAGCGCACCGCCAAACACGGTGAAGTCCTGGCTGAACACAAACACCAGACGGCCGTTGATCATGCCGTAGCCCGTAACCACACCATCGCCGGGGATCTTGTTGGCTTCCATGCCAAAGTCGGTGCAGCGGTGCTCGACGAACATGTCCCATTCCTCGAACGTGCCGTCGTCCAGCAGCAGCTCAATGCGCTCGCGCGCCGTGAGCTTGCCCTTGGCGTGCTGCGCGTCAATGCGCTTTTGCCCGCCGCCCAGTCGTGCCAGCGCACGCTTTTTCTCCAGTTGATCCAGGATGTCTTGCATGGTCGTCCTTTGGTGAATTCAGTTTATTGTTTACTATTTATTTGATAGCTGCTTGCGCTTGATGGGCGTGCGCTAGCAGCAGATTTCTTGCCGCAGTGGATGCCGCGATGCGCCCCGCCGCCACATCGGCCTGCATCTGGGGGAGCAGCTGTACGACCCGGGGGTGCTGGCGAAATGCGAGCTTGAGGCCCGCGTCGATTCGCTCCCACATCCAGGCCAGCGCCTGCTTCTCGCGCCGCGTGGCCAGGCGGCCGTTGGCGGTTTGCAACTGCCGAAACTGCGTGACCGCGGCCCAGAAGCTGTCCACGCCCTGCCCCAGCAATGCGCTGATCTGCACCACCTTGGGGTGCCACAGGGCTTCGTTGTGGTGGGCGTTTTCAGGGTTGCCGTGCTGGCTCAGGATGCGCAGACTGGATGTGATTTGCGCCTCGGCGCGCGTGGCGGCGTTCTTGTCGAGGTCGGCCTTGTTGATGACCACCAGATCGGCGATCTCCATCACACCTTTTTTGATGGCCTGCAGGTCGTCACCCGCATTGGGAAGCTGCAGCAGCACGAACATGTCGGTCATGCCATTGACGGCAATTTCGCTCTGGCCCACACCCACGGTTTCGACAATCACCACGTCGTAGCCCGCCGCTTCGCAGACCAGCATGGCCTCGCGCGTTTTCTCTGCCACGCCGCCCAGCGTGCCGCTGCTCGGGCTCGGGCGGATGTAGGCTTTTTCGTGCACGGACAGGTGCTCCATGCGCGTCTTGTCGCCCAGGATGGAGCCACCCGAAACCGTGCTGGATGGGTCGATGGTGAGCACGGCCACGCGGTGGCCCTGAGCGATGAGATACAGGCCCAGCGCCTCGATAAAGGTGGACTTGCCCACGCCGGGCACGCCGCTGATGCCCAGACGAAACGATTTGCCGGTGTGGGGCAACAGCGCTGTGAGCAGTTCGTCGCCCTGCGCGCGGTGATCGGCGCGGGTCGATTCGAGCAGCGTGATGGCTTTGGACATGGCACGGCGCTGCACGGCAGCATTGCCATGCAACATGCCCTCCAGCAACGCGCCTGGGTTCACGCCACTGCCTTGCGAATCTGCTCCAGCACGTCCTTGGCGCTGGCGGGAATGGGGGTGCCGGGGCCGTAGATGCCCTTCACGCCTGCTTCGTACAGGTGCTCGTAGTCCTGCGCGGGGATCACGCCGCCGACGAACACAATGATGTCGTCGGCGCCCTGGTCCTTGAGCGACTGGATGATGGCGGGCACCAGCGTCTTGTGGCCGGCGGCCAGCGTGCTTACGCCCACCGCGTGCACGTCGTTTTCAATCGCCTGGCGCGCGCATTCTTCGGGCGTCTGGAACAGTGGGCCCATGTCCACGTCAAAGCCCAGGTCGGCAAATGCCGTGGCCACCACCTTGGCGCCACGGTCGTGGCCGTCCTGGCCCAGTTTGGCAATCATCACGCGCGGGCGGCGGCCCTGGGTTTCGGCGAATTCGTTGATTTCGGCCTTGAGTTTGTCCCAGCCTTCGGCAGAGTCGTAAGCAGCAGCGTACACACCGGTCACCTTTTGTGTATCGGCGCGGTGGCGCCCGTAAACCTTTTCCAGCGCATCCGACACCTCGCCCACGGTGGCGCGCAGGCGCATGGCCTGGATGGACAGGTCCAGCAGGTTCCCGCTGCCGTCTTCTGCTGCAGAAGTGAGAGCATCCAGCGCTTGCTGTACCTTGGCTGGGTCGCGCTTTGCCCTGATATTTTTCAGGCGCTCAATCTGGCCGTCGCGCACCTTGACGTTGTCGATCTGCAGGATGTCGACCGGGTCTTCCTTGGCCAGCTTGTACTTGTTGACGCCCACGATGACGTCCTTGCCCGAGTCGATGCGCGCCTGTTTTTCAGCGGCGGCGGCTTCGATCTTGAGCTTGGCCCAGCCGCTGTCCACGGCCTGGGTCATGCCGCCCATGGCTTCGACTTCTTCGATGATTTTCCAGGCGGCGTCCATCATGTCTTGCGTCAGCTTTTCCATCATGTAGCTGCCGGCCCAGGGGTCCACCACATTGGTGATGTGGGTTTCTTCCTGAATGATGAGCTGCGTGTTGCGCGCAATGCGCGATGAAAATTCGGTGGGCAACGCAATGGCTTCGTCGAGCGCGTTGGTGTGCAGGCTCTGGGTGCCGCCAAACACCGCCGCCATGGCTTCGATGGTGGTGCGCACGATGTTGTTGTAGGGGTCTTGCTCGGTCAGGCTCCAGCCGCTGGTCTGGCAGTGGGTGCGCAGCATCAGGCTCTTGGGGTTCTTGGCGCCGGTTTCCTTCATGATGCGGCACCACAGCAGGCGCGCGGCGCGCATCTTGGCCACTTCGAGGTAGAAGTTCATGCCGATCGCCCAGAAGAAAGAGAGGCGCCCGGCGAACTCGTCCACATCCAGGCCCGAGGCGATGGCGGTCTTCACATACTCCTTGCCATCGGCCAGCGTGAAAGCGAGTTCCAGCGCCTGGTTGGCCCCAGCTTCCTGCATGTGGTAACCCGAGATCGAGATCGAGTTGAACTTGGGCATGTTGCGTGCCGTGTAGCCAATGATGTCGCCAATGATGCGCATGCTCGGCTTGGGCGGGTAGATGTAGGTGTTGCGCACCATGAACTCTTTCAGAATGTCGTTCTGAATCGTTCCGGAGAGCTTGTCCTGGCTCACGCCCTGCTCTTCTGCCGCCACCACGTAGCCCGCCAGCACGGGCAGCACGGCGCCGTTCATGGTCATGGAGACGCTCACCTTGTCGAGCGGGATCTGGTCGAACAGGATCTTCATGTCCTCCACGCTGTCGATGGCCACGCCGGCTTTGCCCACGTCGCCGGTCACACGCGGGTGGTCGCTGTCGTAGCCGCGGTGCGTGGCCAGGTCGAACGCCACCGACACGCCCTGCCCGCCGGCGGCCAGCGCCTTGCGGTAGAAGGCGTTGGATTCTTCAGCGGTGGAAAAACCTGCGTACTGGCGAATGGTCCAGGGCCGCACCGCGTACATGGTGGCCTGCGGGCCGCGCAGGTAGGGCTCGAAGCCCGGCAGCGTGTTGGCATACGGCAGGCTGGCGGTATCTTCGGCGGTGTACAGCGGCTTGACGGTAATGCCATCGGGCGTGACCCAGTTCAGGGCGTTCACATCGCCACCGGGGGCTGACTTGGCGGCCGCCTTGGTCCAGGCTTCCAGCGAAGCGGCAGCGAACTCGGGGGCGTTGTTGTGGGGCTTGTCACTCATGGCGAAGGCTTCTCCGAAGATGGCTTTGGGGCGTGAAACGGCGCAAGGGCTGATCCCGATGTGGCGGCGAGTTTACATCATTCATAATTATTCATTCAAAATATTCTTGCCAGCTTACAATCCACCCCATGTCTGCCCTCACCCTCACGCCCCGCGCCCTGTATGTTGAAGTGGCTGAGCAATTGCGCCAGCGCATTTTTCGCCGCGAGCTGGAGCCTGGCAGCTGGATTGACGAGCTCAAGATCGCCGAAGAGTTTGGCATCAGCCGCACCCCCCTGCGCGAGGCGCTGAAGGTGCTGGCCGCCGAGGGACTGGTCACGATGAAGGTGCGCCGTGGCGCCTACGTGACCGAAATGAGCGAAAAAGACCTGCGCGACGTGTACCACCTGCTCAGCCTGCTGGAGAGCGATGCCGCCGGCGTGGTGGCCACCACCGCCACCCCGGCGCAACTGAAAGAATTGCAGGATCTGCATGCCGAGCTGGAAGCCGCAGCCAACGAGCGCGACCGTTTTTTTGCCGTGAACGAGCGCTTTCACATGCTGCTTTTAGAGCTGGCCAACAACCGCTGGCGCAGCCAGATGGTGGCCGACCTGCGCAAGGTGATGAAGCTCAACCGCCACAACTCGCTGCTCAAGCAGGGGCGCATCGAGGATTCACTGAACGAGCACCGTGCCATTTTGGCCGCCATGGTGGCACGCGATGCCAGCGCCACGGCCCGCGCCATGCAAGCGCACTTTGCGCAGGGGCTCGAAGCGGCGGCCTGAACCGCCTGCGCGGCACGCCACATAAGCAGGCGCGAAGAACGCCGCGCCGGCCCTGCTCAGCGCATCTGAAACAACTCCTGGTGGAAGCGTCCCTGTGGCAAGCCCATGGCCATGAGGTCTTTTTTCAGCGACTGGCCAAACGGTGCAGGCCCGCAAAACCAAATGTCTGCATCTTGCCAGTCGGGCACCTGCCCGGTCAGGCGTGTCGCATTCAACAGGCCGTCGCGCTGGCTCCAGAGCACATGCAGCCGCACCCCGGCCGCCTCGGCGTCGCGGGTCATCAGGCCAATGGCGTGCTCGTCATACACCGCCGTGGGGTGAAACAGGTCGATGGTCTTGCCATCCGAGGCCGCAGCCAGCGCTTTCATGCGTGCAATGAACGGCGTGATGCCAATGCCAGCCCCCACCCAGATCTGGCGCTTTTGTGGGCCCTGAAAATTGAACTGTCCGTACGGGCCCTCCAGCTTGACCACGTCGCCGATGCGCACGCGCTCGCTCAGCGTACCGGTGTAGTCGCCCAGTGCCTTGATGATGAAGGTGATGCGCCCGTCGCCCGTCCAGGCCGACGAGATGGTGTAAGGGTGCGGGCCCTCTTCTGCATGCAGGGTGACAAACGCGAACTGGCCCGAATCGTGCCCGGCCCAGCGGCCCTTGCACTGGATGTCCACCTCGATCACGTTCAGCGACTCATGGCGCCGAATACCCACCACCTCGCCCACCACCTGCCGGCCCACGGCCACGCGCCGAAAAAGCACCATCAACGCCGCCACCGTGCCCGCCGCCATCAGTAAACCCAATACCGGCCCCAGCACGCCAGTCCAGTAATCAAACTTCAGCAAGACCACCGAGTGCCACACCAGCGCCAGATAGGCCACCGACAGCAGGTGATGCGTCTTGAAGAAATGCCGGTAAGGAAACCACTTCACCAGCGCCAGCACCATCAGCAGCACGGCGGCATAAAAGGCCCATTCGCCGATGCTCTCGGCCAGGCCACGCTGGCTTGAAAAGAACTGCTGTATCGGCGCATCCAGCAAGGCCGGGCGCGGACCGCGCACCGGGCGCTGCAGCCAGCCCCAGCCCACCATCCACTTGGTGCCCTGGGCCAGCAGCCAGTGCGCTATGGAAATCACCAGACCCGAGATGCCCAGCCATTTGTGCAGGCGGTACATCTTGTCGAGCCCGCCGAGATAGGGCTCAAACACCACCGGGCGCACCGCCAGCACCATGGCCGCGCTCATGACACCAATGCCCAGCACCCCGCTGTATTGCATCAGCACCGAGCGCCAGGCAAAAAAGTTGGCCGGCGAAGACCAGACCATCAGGTCGGCCACCAGCCACAACCCCGTCAGAATGAAAAGGTAGAACCAAAAAAATCGTTTGATGTTGCGCATTGAACTGCCCAGAAATGTGCCCTGCACTTTAGGCGTTGCGTGTGAAGCGGTATTGATACAAACGTGTCTGTCGCGTAAATACCCGCGCTGAACGGGGCCGTGCCTCGGTGGGTGTCGGCACCGGTCACTGACCTCCGTCATGCACGGCTGCATTGTTGCGCGGCGCCCGCAGATGTGTCGGTATGATGACCCGGGTTTACCCGCAGAACCTGCCCCGATGCGGCATGTTCATGACTCAGCACACCTCCCGATGACCTCTTTTGCCCCCGACTTCGCCCGCGTCGAAACGCTGCCCCAGCTCCTCGCCTACCGTGTTGCCCACACCCCCGACGCACAGGCCTACCGTGCTTTTGATCCCACCACGCATGACTGGGTCCACCTGACCTGGAAGCAAGCCGCACAGCGTGTGGCGCAATGGGCGCAAGCCATGGTTGCCACGCAGCTGCCCACTGCCGCCCGCGTGGCCATCCTGCTGCCCAACGGCCTGAACGCCATGTGTGCAGACCAGTCCACGCTGGCCACAGGCTGCGTGCCGGTGCCCCTGCACGCCATCGACAACCCAGGCAGCATTGCCTACATCCTGGCCGACTGCGAAGCCTCCATGCTCATCGTGGGCCAGGCCGAGCACTGGGAGAACATCCGGGCCGTAGGCACGGCGTTTCCGGCATTGCGCGCGGTGGTCATCATGGACGACGATGGCGAGGTCCACACCTGTTCCGCCACTGCCGACGGCCCGGCCGTTGGCACGCTGGCGCAATGGCTGGCCAGCGCGCCCCGCGCCGCTGAGCTGCCTGCCCCCACGCCACCCGGCCCCGAGGACCTGGCCGCCCTCGTCTATACCTCGGGCACCACCGGCAAGCCCAAGGGCGTGATGCTCACGCACCGCAACGTGGTCAGCGACGTGAAAGCGGTGCTCCAACGCATCGTTCCCACAGTGGACGACGTGTTCCTGTCGTTCCTGCCGCTGTCGCACACGTTTGAGCGCACGGGCGGCTATTACCTGCCGATTGCAGCGGGCAGTTGCGTGGCCTATGCACGCTCGGTGCCGCTGCTGGCCGAAGACCTGAAAACGGTGCGGCCCACGGTACTGGTGTCGGTGCCCCGCATTTACGAACGGGTCCACGCCAAGCTGCTCGAAAAGCTCTCGCCCACGCCCTGGAAGATGCAGCTGTACGAAGCGGCGCAAAACAAAGGCTGGGCGCGCTTTTGTGTCGCCCAGGGCCTGCCAGCGCCCCAGGCCGACGACAACAAGGCCGCTGGCTGGATGGCCGCCCTGCCCTGGCCCCTGCTGCAAGCGCTGGTGGCCAAGCCGCTGCTGGCGCAGTTTGGCGGCCGCGTGCGCGTGGCCGTGAGCGGTGGCGCCCCGCTGTCACCCACTATTGCCAAGTGCTTTCTGGGGCTGGGCCTGCATCTGGTGCAGGGCTACGGCATGACCGAAACCGCACCCGTGGTGTCGGCCAATTCCCCGGACGACAACGACCCCGCCTGCGTGGGCCGCGCCCTGCCCGGTGTGGAGGTGCGCATTGGCGACAACCGCGAGCTGCAGGTGCGTGGCCCGATCGTGATGAAGGGCTACTGGAATCGTCCCGAAGACACCGCCAAAATCCTGAGCGCCGACGGCTGGCTGGGCACGGGCGACCAGGCAGAAATCATCAACGGGCGCATCTACATCAGGGGCCGCATCAAGGAAATCATCGTCACCTCCACCGGCGAAAAGGTGCCTCCGGGTGATCTGGAACTGGCCGTGCTGGCCGACCCGGCGCTGGAGCAGGCGTTTGTAGTGGGCGAAAACCGGCCCTTCATTGCCTGCGTGGCGGTGATCAAGCACGACGAATGGCAGCGCCTGGCCGCCGACCTGGGCCTGAACCCGCAAGAGGCCACCAGCCTGCACCACCCCAGCGTGCAACGCGCCGTGCTGGCGCGCATCGAAAAGAATACCGCCAGTTTCCCCCGCTACGCCGTGCCGCGCGCCGTGCACCTGACGCTGGAGCCCTGGACCATAGAAAACACCTTCATGACGCCCACGCTCAAGCTCAAGCGCAACAACCTGATGCTGCACTTTGCACAGGCCATCGAGGGGATGTACCAGAAGTCTGCAGCACGCTGATCTGGCGCTTTAAATTTGATAGCTGCTTGCGCTTATCGATAAACGGCTAGCGGCCAATTTGATGCAAAAATCAGGAACATGCTGCACCGGCATCACGTCTCGAACTGATCCGCATTCTTGCCCTTGATGGGGGCATAAAACGCCTTGATGGTGGCCATGTCGGCGTCCAGGTCGCCCGTAGGCTCGAACACCGGGCCCAGGCCTCCCACCTTGCGGCCATAGTCGACAAACGCCAGCACGATGGGCACGCCGGCTTCTTGGGCGATGAAGTAAAAGCCGGTTTTCCAGTGCCGCGTCTTGCCGCGCGTGCCCTCGGGCGGCACGACCAATTGCATGGGCCCTTTGGCGGCACGCATGGCCTGGGCCGAGCTGGCCACCAGGTTGCTCGACTGCTCCCGGTTCACCGGAATCCCGCCCAGCCAGCGCATCACCCCGCCAAAAGGCGCCCGAAACAGACTTTGCTTGCCCATCCAGTACACCCGCAGGCGCAGCGAGAAAGCCAGCATCAGCGTATAGGGCAGATCCCAGTTGCTGGTGTGGGGCGCGGCAATCAGCACGCTCTTGGCGGCATGGGCTGGCAGGCTGCCTTCGATGGTCCAGCCGGTCAGGCGAAGGGTGGCTCGCGAAACCACGCGCAGCAGCGTGTTGACCACCGGCGTGTCAAAAATGGTGTGGTGCATGAAAAAGCAAACGCAAGGGCACGAACAAAAACGGCGTAGCGAGTATCACCGAAACATTTGGCAACGCTTCTTGTGCTGCGGCAAGAAGTTTCCCCTGGCGGGCGCCTTTTGCGCAGGACTTGGAAGCGGAATTAGAAAGCGGAAATCGGAAGCGCGCCGGGGCGTGGCGGCCCCCCGAATGGCATGCGCTGGCCATCCACGGTGCTGCACCGCGTTATCCCGGAAAAACCAGAATGCTTTGTTTTTGATAGCGGACAGCGCTTTACAGACAAGCGCCAGAGCCACTTTTTACGTATAACCACTTGCAAGTGTCCGGGCGGCGCTGGTGGGATAATCGCCGCTTTTCGTCGGTCGCTGTGCAAAGGCGCCTTGCCTTCTGAGCAGCAGCGGCAGCCCCCACCCGTCTTTTCCTGCCTTCTCAATTGTCTGTGGAACCCACCCTGAGCCCCTGGCGCATGTCTGTCGCCCCGATGATGGACTGGACCGATCGCCATTGCCGCTACCTGCACCGGCTGCTGAGCCGCCACACCCTGCTGTACACCGAGATGGTGACCACGGGTGCGCTGGTGCATGGCGATGTGCAGCGCCATCTGCGCTTCAATGCCGAAGAGCACCCCGTGGCCCTGCAGCTGGGCGGCAGCGAGCCGGCCGATCTGGCGCACTGCGCGCGCCTGGGTGAGCAGTGGGGCTATGACGAGATCAATCTCAACTGCGGTTGCCCCAGCGAGCGGGTGCAGCGCGGTGCCTTTGGCGCCTGCCTCATGAACGAGCCCCAGCTGGTGGCCGACTGCGTCAAAGCCATGGTGGACGTGGTGCAGGTGCCCGTGACGGTCAAGCACCGCATTGGCATCGACAAGGACGAGAGCTACGCCTTTGTGCGCGACTTTGTGGGCACCGTGGCCGCTGCGGGTTGCACGGTGTTCATCGTGCATGCGCGCAATGCCTGGCTCAAGGGCCTGTCGCCCAAGGAAAACCGCGAAGTGCCCCCGCTGCGCTACGACGTGGTGCGCCAGCTCAAGGCCGATTTTCCGCACCTGACCTTTGCTATCAACGGCGGCCTGAACACCGATGCCGCCGTGCAACAGCAGCTGTCCCAGGTGGATGGCGTGATGGTGGGCCGCGAGGCCTATCACAACCCCTGGTGGCTGGCGCGCTGGGACGCCCTGTATTACGGCGCCCCTGAAAGCACGCTCACCCGCGAGGATGTGGAAGCCGCCATGGTGGACTACATGGCGCGCGAGGCCGCAGCACACGGCACGCCCTGGGCCAGCATCGCGCGGCACATGCTGGGCTTGCGCCATGGACTGGCAGGCTCACGCCGCTGGCGCCAGGTGTGGAGCGACCATCGCCTCAAAGGCCTGCCGCCGCACGAAGTGATGGCCCTGGCGCACGCCAGCCCGGGCGAGGCCTGAAGCAAGTCTGCGCTTGAGCTTCGCCATCCAGCCGATCGCTGTGCTTTGCCGTTGGGTGACTTGCCCTGCACGCGCCTGAACGACAGTTTTCAGCGTTGCAGGGCCGCCCAGGCGCAACGTTGAGGAACCCCGGGCATGGCGCGACCGCGCCGCGCCTTCAGCCCTTTCAGCCCCCGCCCAGCTGGCGCGTGAGCCACCCTTGCAGCGGCTCGGGCCTGGAAAACAGATAGCCCTGCAGGCAGTCGCACTGGCTGGCCACCAGAAAATCGGCCTGGGCGCGGGTTTCGACGCCCTCGGCCACCACGCGCAGCTTGAGGTGCCTGGCCACCGAAATGATGGACTGCACGATGGCGGTGTCGTTGGGGTCGTCGGGCGTGTCCTGCACAAAGCTCTTGTCGATCTTCAACTCGTACAGGGGCAGTCGCTTGAGGTAGGCCAGGCTGGAATAACCCGTGCCAAAGTCATCAATCGAGAAACGCACACCGTGACGCACAAGGTCGCTCATGCGGGCAATGGTGTCGTCGAGGTGTTCGATCAGCAGGCTTTCGGTGACCTCCAGGATGAGCAGCGCTGCCGGGGCGCCAGTCTGGGCAAGCATGCCGAGCACGCGTTCGACAAAGTCGTCCTGGCGAAACTGGCGCTCGCTCACGTTCACGGATATCAAAAGCTCCTGCCCTGCCGCGTGCAATCGGGCCAGCGTCTCGCAGGCCTGCAGGATCATCCGGTCGCCCATGCGCAGGATCAGACCTGAGGATTCCGCCACCGGAATGAAACGGCTGGGGGGCACGTTGCCGCGCACCGGGTGGTTCCAGCGCATGAGCAGCTCGCCACCGATCACGGTGCCGGAGGCATCCACCTGCGACTGCACGAACGCAGTCAGCTGGCCCTCTGCGCTGGCTTTTTTGAGGTCTTGTTCCAGCGCCAGGCGTTCTTGCACGTCGGCCTGCATGTCGGCTTCGTAAAAACGGATGCGGTTGCGTCCCAGGTCTTTGGCACGGTACATGGCGGTGTCGGCCTCGCGCAGCAGGTCTTCGACCTCTTCGCTGCGCTTGGGGAAAAGGGTGATGCCGATGCTGCCCGTGCTGCTGTAAAGATGGGTGTCGATGGTGTAGGGCGCCTCCAGGGTCGCCCGCACGGCCTCGGCCGCCAGCAGCGCGCTGCGCCCGCCCGATTCCATGTCGGTGGCAATGTCGTTGATCAGCATCACAAACTCGTCCCCCCCGATGCGCGCGACGGTGTCGCCGGGGCGCTGCAGCTGCGCGAGGCGCTGCGCCACCTGCTTGAGGAGTTCGTCTCCCAGCGAATGCCCGCGGGCGTCGTTGATCTGCTTGAAATCGTCCAGATCGATGAACAACAACGCCCCCACCTGCCCCGACTTGCGCGCCGAGGCCAGGGCATGGTCCAGGCGGTCCAGCAGCATGCGTCGGTTGGGCAGGCCGGTCAGCCCGTCAAAGTAGGCCAGCTGGTGCGTGCGGGCTTCGGCCAGCTTGCGTTCGGTGATGTCTCGCGACAAGGCAATGAAACGGGGAACCTGCCCGGGCGTTGCGCTTTCCTTGCGCGCAATGGACAACTCGAACCAATGCGTCTGTTGCGCCAGTTCCAGTCGGTATTGGTGGCCCATTGAATAACCTGTGTCGTGGGCGGCCTGCAGCGCGGCATGCCAGCCCGCAGAGGCCTCGGGCGGCACAAATTCGTCCATCAGACGGCCCAGAAACATCTCGGGAGGCGCGGCCAGCAGCGTGGAGCGCGCGGAGCGGTAATGGTGGATGCGCCCCTCCAGGTCGACCTCGAACAACAGGTCCGGAATGGCGTTGAGGGTGCTTTCCAGGTCGTCCCGGGTGCTGCGCAGCGCCTGCGTCATGCGGCGGGCCAGCCCCATGGCGCGCTCACGGCCCGTGGCCATCACCCATGTCAGCAGACCGGCCATCAGGCTCAGGGCCACGCCCATCGCAGCCAGCAGGACGGGGTCGCGGTCATTGAAGCGCTGCTCGAAAGTCGGGAGCGGCTGCATCACCAGCGTCCAGGTGCGCCCGCCCAGCGCTATTTGCTGCGTGGCGCGCAAACCCGGTGCTGCGCCTGGCGCGGCTGCACCAAGCTTGGCGTCCCCGTACAACAGGCTCTCGGCGGATTGCGGGTCGCCGTCGTAAATAGCCAGGTCGATGTCGGAATAAAGCTGCTGGGCCATTCCCTGCAGCAGATCGTTCATGCGAAAGGGTGCCGAAACCCAGCCCACAATGCCACGCTGGCGGCCCTCCACCGAGCCGAGGTCGGCATCCTTGCGATAAAGCGGCAGGTACATGACCAGCCCGGTCACGGCATCACGCCCCACGTCCTGCTGCAGCCTGAGCCTGGAGGTCAGGGCCAGTTTGCCGGTGTCGCGCGCGCGGTCCAGCGCCTCGCGGGCGGTGGTAATGGTGGAAGCATCGAACCCCAGCGCCTTGAGGTTGTCGCTGGACTGGGGCTCGATGTGGGTGATAGGGGTGTGGTGCGATTGCGCGACCTGCGGGTGCACGTTGTAAGACAGGAGGCCTTTGTTGCGCATCTGCTCCACATGGGCGTCCAACTCGTCTGCCGGCAAATTCAGCACATAGGCCACGCCCTGCAGCCCGGGTCGGGTTTCCGGCAGGCGCAGCGCCTGAACGTAGGCCTCAAACTCGTCGCGATCGATGCTGTCGGAGCCGTCGTAGTAGCCCTTCACGCCGCGCAGCACCAGTTCGTAGGTGGCCATGCGGTCCTTGAGGCTGGAAACAATGCGCTCCACCGAGACGGCAAAGGCCTGGTGCCTTTTGGCGTCTGCTTCCCGCTGTGCGCCCTGCCAGTACAGAAACGTCAATCCCAGCAAGAACACCGTCAGCACCGGCCCCGTCAGCGTAAGCAGACCCCAACGGTGTTCTTCCGTGCGAGGCCGCTTTTGGTGCTGGCGGGTTTGGCTCATGGGGTTTGAAGTCTGGATGAATGCTTGGTGGGAAAATTTGTCTGGAGCAACGGGCAGCGCAAAAACGCCGACACACTCTTTTGCCATTATGGGCAAGTTCCCAGGCCCTCCCCCCAGTATTTGTGCGTATTCGCAGACCCACGCAGGCAGCACGGGGCGACACAGGCCTTACGATCCAGATAACAGGTGCATTCGAGACAATCCCTATGCCATCGCTTGATTTTGAACGGGAGGAAGCCCGTTTTTATGCCTTCCATGACCAGAACCTGCAACGCCTGCAGGAGGCCTGCGCGTCTTTTGCGACGCTGATCACGGCACTGCTCTCCGCATCCGGGCAGGTGGATGTAGCCAAGGTGGAGGGCCGGGTCAAGGACAAGACCGAGTGCATCCAGAAATTCACCCGCAAGTACAGGCCGTCGCTGGAAGAGGCCAACCTGCCCTATGAAATTGCCCCCTACATCACCGACCTGATCGGGGTGCGCGTGGTCTGCCTGTATGAAGACGAGCTCGAAAAGGTGGCCCACCTGGTGCGCTCGCATTTTGATGTGATGGAAGTCACCGACAAGGTGGCCGCCGTTGAGGGCACCGAGGCTTCGTTTGGCTACAAGGGCCTGCACCTTGACCTGAGGCTCAATGCGGCCCAGCGGGCGTTGCCCGAGCATGCTGCATGTGCAGGCCATGCGTTTGAGCTGCAGGTGCGCACCATCATCCAGGATTCTTGGAGCGTGCTGGACCACAAGATCAAGTACAAAAAATCGATTCCAGGCCAGCTCAAGCGACGCATCAATGTGCTGTCGGCGTTGTTTGAACTGGCCGACCGCGAGTTCCGCCAGATCCGGGACGCCACCGCGGCCGAATTGCTGCAGGCCCCCGACGAAACCGCAGAGACCGTGCCGGAAGCCGACGCACAGGTGGCGGACAAAGCGTCCACCCCGAGTAGCGAGCTCAACGCCTTCACATTCCTCAAGATTGCCACCCACTTCTTCAAGGATTTTGAATTCGAGCCCTCCAAGGTGGACAGCTTTGTGGACGACATCCAGGGCTGGTCGCCCGGCATGACACGCGCCCGCTTCAATGCGCTGCTGCGCGAAACCATTGCCGTGGTCAAGCGCTACAAGCTGCATTTTGAGGAGCAGAACCCCCAAGGCAGCTTCAACCCCTACACCGTGATGCGCCATTGCCTGTATCTCAGCAACAATGCGGCCTTTCGCCCAGCGTTGCGCAACGTGGCAAGGGAGGCCTTTGAGGCCTGGTTGCAGGAACACGGCAGCACTTGAACCTGGGCAAGCGAGGTAAACCACCCCGCTGGGGGCACTGCGCAAGCAGGTGCCCGCTGGCGTCAGCCTTATCAACAAGGCATCAAATCGGCACCAAGCCCCTTACAGTAAAGCGTCTCCAGCTATACTATTGGTAGCAAACAAAACGCCGGCGTGAAGCAAATAACGGGTCACCAAACTGTCACCAAGGCGACCTCACATTGGTGGTTCCACTCCAGACATCCGTAACCAGTTGCTGTTATATTGCACTGCAACATAACGGAGTTTCACCCCATGCTCTACCAGATATACGAAACCCAACGCTCCCTGATGGAGCCTTTTGCCGGATTTGCCCAGGCCGCCTCGAAGCTGTACAGCCACTCGTCTTCGCTCCTCAGCCAAATCCCGCTCGCGCAACGTGTTTCTGCCGGCTACGACCTGCTGTATCGCCTGGGCAAGGGTTACGAAAAACCAGCTTTCGACATCCACACGGTGGACGTCGATGGTGTTGGCGTGGCCATTCATGAGCGCGTCGAACTCAACAAGCCTTTTTGCGAACTGCGCCGTTTCAAGCGTTTTTCGGACGACCCGGCCACGCTGACCAAGCTCAAAACCCAGCCCGTGGTGCTGATCGTAGCCCCGCTGTCCGGCCATTACGCCACCTTGCTGCGCGACACGGTGCGCACCATGCTCAAGGACCACAAGGTCTACATCACCGACTGGCGCAGCGCCCGCCTGGTGCCGCTGTCCGAGGGCGAGTTTCACCTTGACGACTACGTCAACTATGTACAAGAGTTCATTCGCCACCTGCAGGGCATTTATGGCAATTGCCATGTGATCAGCGTCTGCCAGCCGACCGTGCCGGTGCTGGCTGCGGTGTCATTGATGGCCAGCCGCGGCGAGACCACGCCCATCACCATGACCATGATGGGCGGCCCCATCGATGCACGCAAATCGCCCACCACGGTGAACAACCTGGCCACGAACCGCAGCTACGAGTGGTTTGAGAACAATGTGATCTTCCGGGTGCCCGACAACTTTCCGGGTGCCGGACGCCGCGTGTACCCCGGGTTCCTGCAGTACACCGGCTTTGTGGCCATGAACCCCGACCGTCATGCCACCAGCCACTACGACTATTTCAAGGACCTGATCAAGGGCGACGACGCCAGCGCCGAGGCCCACCGCAAGTTCTACGACGAATACAACGCCGTTCTGGACATGGACGCGGATTACTACCTGGAAACCATCAAGACCGTGTTCCAGGACTACAACCTTGTGCATGGCACCTGGGATGTGCGCTCCCCCACCGGCAAGATCGAGCGCGTGCGCCCGCAGGACATCACCACCACCGCGCTGTTCACGGTGGAAGGTGAACTTGACGACATCTCCGGCTCAGGCCAGACCGAGGCCGCGCACGACCTGTGCACCGGCATCGTGCGCAACGAGCAGCACCACCTTGAAGCCAAGGGCGCAGGCCACTATGGCATTTTCAGTGGTCGCCGCTGGCGCGATGTCGTTTATCCCAGGGTGCACGCATTCATCCAGAAGCACGATGCGCCTTTGGCCACCAAGTCTGCGGCCTCCACTGCTGTTGCCAACGCGGCCAGCGAGCCGGTTGTAGCTGCCAGCGCAGCCCCCGCACCGAGCGCGCCTGCGCCCGTGGTCGCCGCCCCGGTGACAGCCAGCGTTGCTGCACCAGCCTCCGCACAGACGGTAAGCGCAAGCCCCGTCAAACGTACCGTCAAGGCCGCTGCTGCTACGCCCAAGGTGGCGCCTTCCACTCCTGCTGCCGTGGCAAAGCCCAAGGCAGTTCAGGCCGCCATCCGCGCGAACGCATCGCCCGCCGGTGTGGCAACACGCTGGGTGAACACTCCAGGCACCGAAACCGCAAGCACCGTCCCACCGGCCACCAACGCGGCTGTCGCCAAGACCTCCGACACCGCGCGGGCGCGCGCTTCTGCACCCGCAGCAAAAAGCACCAAGCGCCCGGCAGCACGCAAGGCCTGATGCCTGGCTTGCCGCAAACGGTGGCGGAGCTGGCAGCGCGCATCAACGCGGCCCTGCCCCAGACGCAGTGCACCCGCTGCGGCTACCCCGACTGCGCCAGCTATGCGCAAGCGATGGCCGAGGGGCTGGCCCCCATCAACCAGTGCCCTCCGGGCGGGTTGGAAGGGGTGGCCCGGTTGGCTGCCATCACGGGCCACGCCGTGGTGCCGTTGAATCCTGTGCATGGGCTGCCGGCCCCCCGCACCGTGGCCGTGATCGATGAGGACTGGTGCATTGGCTGCACCCTCTGCATCAAGGCCTGCCCCACCGACGCCATTGTGGGTGCCAACAAGCTCATGCACACCGTGATTGCAGCCCATTGCACGGGTTGCGAACTGTGCATCCCGGTGTGCCCGGTGGACTGTATCCAGCTGGAAAACGCCAGTGGCACCGCCACGGGCTGGGCCGCCTGGACCCCCACCCAGGCCGACAACGCACGCCAGCGCTACGCCATGCGCCAGCAACGGCTGGCGCAGCACAGCGCCGAGCCGCCAGCACCCGAGCCCGATGCCGACACGCTGCCTGCGCAAAGCCCTGTGCATGCGGTGGTCAACTCACAGGCCTCAACGTCACACGCCGCCCGACAGGCAGCGATTGCTGCAGCCACTGCCCGCGCCCGGCAACGGCGCAACCCGCCTTCGCACTGAGGATTGCGACGCGGACCGCGCGCCCTCCTGCGGCGTGGGTAGGTGCGCATCGTTTCAGCGGGCTGCAAGGCTCTTGTAAACGCCACACCCCACGTACAAATCACCCAGACGCGCCACGAACGACATCTTGGTCTGCACCGCGCCGGTAGCCGGGTTGGTGATGTCGTATTCCACCCAACCGGGCGCACGGTCGCCCTGCGCAACAATGTCGCTGACCAGCCGATCCCCGGCAATGCCCGGAATGTCCTGTACGCGCGTCCCCACCTTGGCCTGGTTGCCACCAAACGCCAGATAGGTTCCTTGCGGATTGAGCGCAAACACATACATGTCGCGGTCATGAAACGCCTGGTTCTTGTCGGTGATGGTTCTCAGAAAAGCGTCGCGCGGGCTTGTTTTGTGCAGCGCTGCCGCCTTGCTCACCAGCGCCACAGCCTCTTCAGCCGTGCCCTGCTGCAATCGGAAGGCCGACACTGCGCGTGACAGGGTGGAGGCCCGGCTTTGCAGGGCTTCGGCCTGCTGGACGGCATGGCCCACCATCTGGGCGTTGTGCTGCGTGATCTGGTCGAGCTGTTGCACTGCGGCGCTGACTTCACGCAGCCCGGTGCTCTGCTCGGCACTGGAGCCCGAAATCTCCGACATGCTGGCGGCCACGCTGCGTATGCCGCCCGCCATCTCGGCGATCCCATCTCCGGCCGTGCGGATCAGGCCAGCGCTGGCCTCCACCTGGTTCACCGACGCGCTGATCAGCTGCCGGATTTCCTGGGCTGCGTCGGCAGAACGCTTGGCCAGGGTGCGCACCTCTCCGGCCACCACGGCAAATCCACGCCCCTGTTCGCCCGCGCGGGCCGCTTCCACTGCCGCGTTCAGCGCCAGGATGTTGGTTTGAAAGGCAATGCTGTCAATCACGCCGATGATTTCGGTCATGCGGCGCGCACCTTGCTGGATGGCCTGCACCGATTGCACGGCACTGGCCATGGCCTGGGCCCCGGCATCGGCTGCCTCCCGCACCTGGGCGGCGCGTTGGTCGGCCCCCAGCGCCGTTTGCGCATTGCTCTGCACAGCCGCGGACAGCTGCTCCACGCTGGCAGCGGTTTCTTCCAGGTTGGCCGCCTGCTGCTCAGTGCGGTCTGCCAGCGCGCGGTTACCGTGGGCCAGGGTCTGCCCGGCGTGGGCCACCAGCGCGGCATTGCTGCGTATGTCGGCCACCATGGACGACAGCGTCAGCACCATCTGGTCGAGCGACTTGGCCATCCCTCCCACTTCGTCCTGGCCATAAACGCCCGCACGGGCGCACAGATCCCCTCCGGTAGTGCGCTGCATGGCATGCGCCAAACCCGCCAGATCGGCCGACAGGCTGGCATACAGCGCCAGCATCAGATACAACCCGAGCGCTGCGCCCGCAAGCAATACCCACCACGGCGCCGAGAGACTGGCGGCAACCACCGTGGCCAACAGCACGGAACCCGGCGCCACCAGCTTGCCCGGCAGGCGAAACCAGCGCATCAGGCGCCGGCCCGGTCGCAGCAAAGAGAATCCAGCCATTTTGTCCCCGATCACGTTTTAAATAGTTACAAACATGCTAGAAGCCGCCTCTTACACCGGATTGACAAACACGGCATGCAAGGGTTTACACCGGGCGCGCGTATTTGCAGTGCCGCCGGCCAGCCGATGCCAGCATCGGCATCGCCCATAATGCAGCCCCATGAATCCCCTGCTTTCCCACCTGCAGCCCTACCCTTTCGAGCGGCTGCGACAGCTTTTCGCGGGGGTCACGCCTCCGGCAGCTTTCAGCCCGGTCAGCCTGGGCATGGGCGAGCCCCGCCACCCCACGCCCCAGTTCATCAAGGATGCCATCAGCGCCAACCTCGATGGCCTGGCCAGCTATCCGGCCACGGCCGGCGATTTGCGCCTGCGCGAGGCTTTCTCGGCCTGGCTTTCCAGGCGCTACGACCTGGCCGTGGACGCCGCCACGCAGGTCCTGCCCGTCAATGGGTCGCGCGAAGCACTGTTCGCCTTTGCCCAGACTGTGATCGACCCCTCCAGGGGCCAGCCCGTGGTGGTGTGCCCCAACCCGTTCTATCAGATCTACGAGGGCGCGGCCGTGCTGGCCGGGGCTACGCCCCATTACGCGCCCAGCGACCCTGCGCGCAATTTCGCAGTGAACTGGGACACCGTGCCCGACGCGGTGTGGCAGCGCACGCAACTGCTGTTTGTCTGTTCGCCCGGCAACCCCACGGGCGCCGTGATGCCGCTGTCCGAATGGCAAAAGCTGTTTGAGCTGAGCGACCGCCATGGCTTCGTGATCGCCTCGGACGAGTGCTACAGCGAAATCTACTTCCGCGATGAGCCCCCGCTGGGCGGCCTGCAGGCGGCGGCCCGCCTGGGGCGCAATGATTTCAAGAACCTGGTGTCCTTCACCAGCCTGTCAAAGCGCAGCAACGTGCCGGGGCTGCGCAGCGGCTTTGTGGCCGGCGATGCCGCGTTGATGAAGGCGTTTTTGCTGTACCGCACCTACCACGGCAGTGCCATGAGCCCGGTGGTGCAGGCGGCCAGCATTGCAGCCTGGGGCGATGAGCACCATGTGGAAGAAAACCGCATGCTCTACCGCAAGAAATTCGCGCAGGTCACGCCCCTGCTCGCCGGGGTGATGGATGTCTCCTTGCCCGACGCCGGTTTTTATCTCTGGGCCAAGGTCCCTGAGGCCCTGGGCATGACCGACACCGAGTTCGCCCGCGCCTTGCTGGCTCAATACAATGTCACCGTGCTGCCCGGAAGCTACCTGGCCCGCGAGGCCCAGGGCAGCAATCCCGGCGCGCAGCGTGTGCGCATGGCCCTTGTGGCCGACACTCAAGAATGCGTGGAAGCCGCGCTGCGCATCGTCCAATTCATCCAATCCCGTACTGCCTGATTCCATGACCCAACAACTCCAAACCCTTATCGACAACGCCTGGGACAACCGCGCCAGCCTCTCGCCCGCCGCCGCACCCAAAGAAATCGTTGACGCCGTCGACCATGTGATTTCCGAGCTGAACAACGGCACGCTGCGCGTGGCCACGCGCGAAGCCGTGGGCCAGTGGACGGTGCATCAATGGATCAAAAAGGCCGTGCTGCTGTCGTTCCGCCTTAAAGACAACGAACTCATCGAGGCGGGTGACCTGGGTTTCTACGACAAGGTGCCCACCAAGTTCGGCGGACTCAGCGCTGACGAAATGTCCGCCACTGGCGTGCGCGTGGTCCCCCCGGCCGTGGCGCGCCGTGGCAGCTTCATCGCCAAGGGCGCCATCCTGATGCCGTCCTATGTGAACATTGGCGCCTATGTCGATGAAGGCACCATGGTGGACACCTGGGCCACCGTGGGCAGCTGCGCGCAGGTGGGCAAGAACGTGCACCTGTCGGGCGGCGTGGGCCTGGGCGGCGTGCTCGAACCCCTGCAGGCCAACCCCACCATCATCGAGGACAACTGCTTCATCGGTGCGCGCTCCGAAGTGGTCGAAGGCGTGATCGTGGAAGAAAACTCGGTGATTTCCATGGGCGTGTACCTGGGCCAAAGCACCCCGATCTATGACCGCGCCACGGGCGAGATCAGCTATGGCCGCGTGCCTGCGGGCTCAGTCGTCATCAGCGGCAGCCTGCCCAAGGAAGGCGGCAAATACAGCATGTATGCCGCCATCATCGTCAAGAAGGTGGATGCCAAGACCCGCTCGACGACGAGCCTGAACGATCTGCTGCGCGACTGAGCGCGGTTGATCGACAACGCCAGCGCAATCCACGCCAAGACCGACACGAACAACGAGAGGGAGAAACCATGAGCACGATGGAAAGAATTCTTCGCCTGATGGCAGAGAAAAAGGCCTCCGACGTCTATCTGTCGGCCAACGCGCCGGCGTTGATCAAGATCAACGGCGAATGCGTGCCGATCAACAACCAGATCCTGCCGCCCGATGCCCCGCGCAACCTGCTGTCCGAGGTGGTGCCCCCGGACCGCATTGAAGAGCTGGAAGAAACCGGCGAGCTCAACATGGGCGTGCCCTTGAGCGGTGTGGGCCGATTTCGCGTCAGCGCCATGCGCCAGCGTGGCAGTTATGCGGTGGTGATCCGCTTCATCTCGCAGCACATCCCCGAACTCGACTCGCTGGGCCTGCCGTCCATCCTGCGCGAACTGATCATGGAAAAGCGCGGGCTCATCCTGGTGGTGGGCGCCACCGGCTCGGGCAAGAGCACCACGCTGGCCTCGATGATCGACAGCCGCAACGAGCAGCTCACCGGGCACATCCTCACGATCGAAGACCCGGTTGAATACCAGTTCAAGAACAAGAAATCGATCGTGAACCAGCGCGAGATCGGCAGTGACACGCAGTCGCTGCAGACCGCACTCAAGAACGCGCTGCGCCAGGCCCCCGATGTGATCCTTATCGGCGAAATCCGCGACCGTGAAACCATGTCGGCCGCCATTGCCTATGCGCAGTCGGGCCACCTTTGCCTGGCCACGCTGCACGGCAACAACAGCTACCACGCGCTCAACCGTATCCTGAGCTTCTACCCCGTCGAGGTGCGCCCCACCATGCTGGGCGACCTTGCTTCGGCGCTCAAGGCGGTGGTGTCTCAGCGGCTGGTGCGCACGGTCGAAGGCGGCCGCGTGCCCGCCGTGGAAATCATGCTCAACACCAAGCTGGTTTCCGAGCTGGTGGAAAAGGGCGACTTCTCGGGCGTGAAGGAGGCCATGGAAAAATCCATGGCCGAAGGCTCGCAGACCTTCGAGGAAGCTCTGGCCCACCACATCATCGAGGGCAAGATCGACCGCAAGGAAGGCCTGGCCCACGCCGACTCGCCCACCAACCTGATGTGGCGCCTGCAAAACGACTTCGCCCTGGCTGCCAACGCAGCCAAGGCCCAAAAAGAGGCGCGGGACACTCCCGACGACCAACCTTCTTTCACCGAAATCGTGCTGGACGTCAAATCCGCCTGACCCGGTTTCCCCTTCTTTTTCTGATGTCCCGCACCCTGCACCTGGCCGAACAGCTCATCTCCCTTCCCTCCATCACGCCCGAGGATGCAGGCTGCCTCGACCTGCTCGCGGCACGCCTGGCACCGCTGGGGTTTGTCTGCGAACGCCTGGACAGCGGGCCCGACAGCTTTCGCGTCAGCAACTTGTGGTCAAAAAGGCCTACAGCCCATACGCAGCAAGCGCAAGCAGCTATTAAAACAATAGTATTTGCCGGGCACACCGACGTGGTACCCACCGGCCCGCTGGCGCAGTGGGGCAGTCACCCTTTCACGCCCACGCACAAGGACGGCAAGCTCTTTGGCCGCGGCGCCAGTGACATGAAAACCTCCATCGCCGCTTTCGTCGTGGCGGTGGAAGAATTTTTGGCCGCTCACCCAGACCCGCAGATTTCCATCGCCTTCCTGCTGACCAGCGACGAGGAAGGCCCTTCGATTGACGGCACCAAAGTGGTGGTGGAGCAACTCAAAGCCCGTGGCGAAACGCTGGACTACTGCATCGTGGGCGAACCCACATCGGTCAAACAAACGGGCGACATGATCAAGAACGGTCGTCGCGGCACGCTCAGCGGCAAGCTCACCGTGCGCGGCATCCAGGGCCACATCGCCTACCCGCAACTGGCGCGCAACCCCATCCACCAGGCCCTGCCGGCGCTGGCCGAAATGGCTGCCACCGAGTGGGACAGGGGCAACGCCTTCTTTCCGCCCACCAGCTGGCAGATCAGCAACATGCACGGCGGCACCGGCGCCAGCAATGTGATTCCGGGCGAGGTGGTGGTGGATTTCAATTTCCGCTTCTCCACCGAATCCACGGCCGAGGGTCTCAAGCAGCGCGTATACAGCCTGCTGGACCGCCACAGCCTCGAATACGACCTGCAGTGGACGCTGGGCGGCCGCCCCTTTCTGACCACGCCGGGCGACCTCGTCACGGCAGTGCAGCAGGCCATCCTGGCCGAAACCGGCATCACCACCGAGCTGTCCACCACCGGTGGCACCAGCGACGGCCGTTTCATTGCACAGATCTGCCCGCAGGTGATTGAACTGGGCCCGCCCAACGCCAGCATCCACAAGATCGACGAGCATGTGGTGGTGGCCGACATCGAGCCCCTCAAAAACATCTACCGCCGCAGCCTCGAAAACCTGAACCACCAGGCCAGCACGGCACCAGCGGCCACACAGGCGGCCGCAGCATGACCGACAACACCGCCCTTCCCGCCCTGCAAGGCGGCACCGTGGCCGCGCTCGTGCAGTCCGGCGCCGATCTGCTCACCGCCGCTGGCGTTTCTTTCGGGCACGGCACCACCAATGCCCACGACGAGGCCGCCTGGCTGGTGCTGTGGCGACTGCGGTTGCCGCTGGACAGTGACTTGGGCGATCGCCCCGATTCAGTGGCAAATAAGGCTGTAGCGCCCGATGAGCTTGCGCTGGTAGCTACACTTTTTGACGAGCGCATTCGCACCCGCAAACCCGCCGCCTACCTCACCCGCGAGGCATGGCTGCAAGGCGTGCCGTTTTACGTGGACGAGCGCGCCATCGTGCCGCGCAGCTTCATTGCCGAGTTGCTGGCCGATGGCAGCATCGATGATTTTCTGGGCGAGCACACGCGCCGCGTGCTCGATTTGTGTACCGGCAACGGCAGCCTGGCCGTTCTGGCGGCCATGGCCTGGCCTGACGTCGAAGTCACGGGCGCCGACATCTCGCCCAGCGCACTGGCCGTGGCCCGCATCAATGTGGACCAGCATGGCCTTCAAGACCGCATCTCGCTGCAGTTGTCGGATGGCCTGGCCCAGCTACCCGGCCCGTGGGACCTGATTCTTTGCAATCCACCCTATGTGAACGCGGCCAGCATGGCGCAATTGCCCGCCGAATACCGGGCGGAACCCACCCTCGCGCTGGCGGGCGGTGCCGATGGCATGGACTTCATTCGCCAGCTGCTTCAGGACGCTCCCGCCCGCATGAGCGAAAATGCGGTGCTCGTTCTCGAAATCGGCAACGAGCGTTCCCACTTTGAAGCCGCCTTCGGGCAGCTGCCTGTGTACTGGATAGATACCAGCGCGGGCGAAGATCAGGTGCTTTTGGCAACACGCCAAGCCCTGGTTGCATTTTTCTCTTCCTGATGATCACTCTTAAAAATGTCACCTTGCGCCGCGGCGCCAAGGTGCTGCTCAATGGCGTCAACGCCACCATCAACCCCGGCGAAAAAGCCGGCCTGGTGGGCCGCAACGGCGCCGGAAAATCCAGCCTGTTTGCCCTGCTCAACGGCTCTCTGCACGAAGACGGCGGCGATTTCTACATCCCCACGCAGTGGCGCATGGCGCAGGTGGCGCAGAACATGCCCGAAACCGACGAGCCCGCGACCGCCTTCGTGGTGGCAGGCGACACGCGCCTGACCGATCTGCAGGCCGAGCTGGCCAAAGCCGAGGCCGCCGACGACGGCATGGCCATTGCCCACGCCTACACCGACCTGGCCGATGCCGGCGCACACGATGCCGAACCCCGCGCGCAGGCACTCATCCTGGGTCTGGGTTTCAAGGTGTCCGAGCTGGACAAGCCCGTCAACAGCTTCTCGGGTGGCTGGCGCATGCGCCTGCAGCTGGCCCGCGCGCTGATGTGCCCCTCCGATCTGCTGCTGCTCGACGAGCCCACCAACCACCTGGACCTCGATGCCCTGGTCTGGCTGGAAGCCTGGCTCAAGCGCTACGAAGGCACGATGATCGTCATCAGCCACGACCGCGAGTTCCTCGATGCCGTGACCAACGTCACCATGCACATCGACAACGCGCAGATCACGCGCTATGGCGGCAACTACAGCAAGTTTGAAGATCTGCGCGCCCAGCAGCTCGAATTGCAGCAGGCCAGCTTTTCCAAACAACAGGAAAAAATCGCCCACCTCAAGAAGTTTATTGACCGCTTCAAGGCCAAGGCCAGCAAGGCCAAGCAGGCGCAAAGCCGCGTCAAGGCGCTTGACCGCATGGAAAAGATCGCGCCCCTGCTGGCCGACGCCGAATTCACCTTCGAATTCAAGGAGCCACAAAACCTGCCCAACCCGATGCTGGCCATCAGCGACGCATCGTTTGGCTACCGCAGCGAAGACGGTGCCGAAACCACCATCCTGCAAAACGTCAGCCGCAGCGTGCTGGCAGGCCAGCGCATCGGCATTCTGGGTGCCAACGGCCAGGGCAAGTCCACGCTGGTCAAGACCATTGCCCGCACCATGGCGCCGCTGGCCGGCACCGTGACCGAAGGCAAGGGCCTGTCGATCGGCTACTTTGCCCAGCAGGAGCTGGACGTGCTGCGCCCGCATGAAAACCCGCTGGAGCACATGATCCGCCTGGCGCGCGAGCTGGGCCCCAACAGCCGCGAATCGAGCCGCGAACAAGACCTGCGCAGCTATCTGGGCACATTCAACTTCACCGGCGACATGGTCAAGCAAAGCGTGGGCAGTATGAGCGGCGGCGAAAAAGCCCGCCTGGTGCTGGCCATGATCGTCTGGCAGCGGCCCAACTTGCTGCTGCTGGACGAGCCCACCAATCACCTGGACCTGGCCACGCGCGAGGCGCTGTCGATGGCGCTCAACGAATTCGAAGGCACGGTCATGCTGGTCAGCCACGACCGCGCCCTGCTGCGCGCCGTGTGCGACGAGTTCTGGATGGTGGGTCGGGGCGCCGTGGGGCCGTTTGACGGCGACCTCGATGATTACCAGCGCTACCTGCTCGATGAAGCCAAGCGCCAACGTGAACTGGCCAAGCTGGAGGCCGCAGCCGAAAGCGCGGCGCTCAAGGCCGCAGCACCGGCGCCTGCCGTGGCCGCCGCCAAACCCGTGGCTATTGCTCCCGTTTCAATAGCTGCTAGCGCAGACCAGATAAGCGCTAGAGGCCAAAATGATGCCAAACCCGCAGTCGACGCGAAAGAGCAGCGCAAGCAGGATGCCCAGACACGACAGCAGCTGGCAGAAAAAACACGCCCCCTGAAACGCGAGCTCGAACAGATCGACCAACGCCTGTCTGCCCTGGTTGCAGAGCGGGCCGACCTGGAGCAGCGGCTCACCCAGCCACTGCCGCCCGCCGAAATCGCAGACCTTGGCCGACGCCTGAAAGCCGGTCACGACGAGACCGCCCAGCTGGAAGAACGCTGGCTGGAAATTTCCGCCGGGCTGGAAGAACTGGGCGTGGGCACCAGCGCTTGAAACGTAAAACCTTGTAATCGAGTGCATTAGTTTTCTGGCTTTTCACCAATAAAGACCTGCGGTGAATGCTATTAATCTTGAAGCAACGATTTTTGTTGAGGCTAAGGCTCATCCGGTTGCATTTTTTTGCGTTTGCCGGTCAACCAAGCCCCAAGTGAGCGCGTTGTTGGTACATCACAGGAGTTTTCCAGTATGAATACCACCGCAATCTTGTCCGCTTGGCCCGAAGACGAACGCGACCGCAAGCGCGCACCGGCCCGCTTTTGAGGGCGTGGCAGCCGCCCATCACAATGGCGGCGGCAGCCCCTTCATTCATGTTCCTCTCAACAAAAAACCCCGCATTGCGGGGTTTTTTGTTGTCTGCACCGGCCGCTGCGTCAGCCCATGTGCAGGCCGCCATTGACCGAGAAGTCAGCTCCCGTGGCGTAGCCGCCCTCTTCCGAGGCCAGCCAGGCAATGATGGAGGCGATCTCGCTGGGCTCACCGAGCCGCTTGACGGGCACGGTGGCCACGATCTTTTCCAGCACATCGGGGCGAATGGCCTTGACCATGTCGGTGCCGATGTAGCCTGGGCTCACGGTGTTCACCGTCACGCCCTTGGTGGCCAGCTCTTGCGCCAGGGCCATGCTGAAGCCGTGCATGCCGGCCTTGGCGGCCGAGTAGTTGGTTTGCCCTGCCTGGCCTTTTTCGCCGTTGACCGAGCTGATGTTGATGATGCGGCCCCAGCCCTTTTCCACCATGTCGGCCACCACCTGCTTGGTGACGTTGAACATGCTGTTGAGGTTGGTCTCGATCACCTGGTCCCAGTCCTCGCGGGTCATTTTGAGGAACATGCGGTCGCGCGTGATGCCGGCGTTGTTGACCAGCACATCGATCGAACCGTGCTCCGCCTTGGTCTTGGTGAAGGCCTCGACGGTGGAATCCCAGTCGCCCACATTGCCCACTGAGGCGTGAAAGGAGTAGCCCAGCGCCTTTTGCTCGTCCAGCCATTTCGTGAAATCACGTGTGGGGCCGCAACCGGCGATGACGGTGAACCCCTCTTTGTGCAGACGCTGGCAAATCGCGGTGCCGATACCGCCCATGCCACCCGTGACATACGCTACTTTTTTGCTCATGTGATTTCTCCTGGTTGTAATGTGCTCAATGCCACTCTACCCAACAATTGATGCACTGTGGTGAAGGAAAACACTGAATCCGCTGTTTTTCCGCAGCGACGCATCTGGCACAGCCAAAACCCGTGTGTTCAGCCCTGCGTGCAGCCTCCGAGAGGAAGGCCGCAGGGTCATGCATCTGTTGTTGAAAGGGCCTTGAGCGTGCACTGGCTGCATCAAATGCCACCAACGGCCAGCGGCAAGGTTTCCCAGCCCGGTTTGGCAAACAGATAGCCCTGCTGGTAGTGGATGCCCGCCGCCAGCAGGTGCTCGGATTCTTGTGCCGTCTCGATGCCTTCGGCCACGATGTCGATGCCCAGGCGATCGCACACCAGCGCAATGCCCGACACGATGGCCTGGCGCACGGGATCCTGGTCGATATTGCGGATCAGCTCCATGTCTATCTTCAGCACATGGGGCTGGAACTGAACCAGCATGTTCAGCCCCGCATAACCCGCACCAAAATCGTCAATCGCGGTGATCA
Source organism: Acidovorax sp. 35-64-16 (assembly GCF_002281195.1). Lineage (NCBI taxonomy): Bacteria > Pseudomonadati > Pseudomonadota > Betaproteobacteria > Burkholderiales > Comamonadaceae > Acidovorax > Acidovorax sp. 35-64-16. The sequence continues at coordinate 57,898 of NZ_NCFM01000009.1, forward strand.
GCCCCTGGCGGCGGTATTCATTGAAGATGGCCTTGAGGTGGGCGCCGTTGGTCACCTGCTCGCCCTCGGTCACTTCAAACATGATGCGGTCGTGCGGAAAATGGAATTCCTTGGCCGCCTCCATGGTGGCGCGAATACAGGTTTCTGCACGGTACACCGCGTTGGGCAAGAAATTGATGCTGAGGCGGCACTGGGGCAATGCGGCCAGGCCCAGGCGCGAGGCCAATTCGATGGCTTTCACCCGGCATGCCTGGTCAAACCGATAGCGGTGGGCGTCATCCACCCACGACAGCACCGTGGCCGCAGACTGTCCGTCCACACCGCGCACCAGCGCCTCGTAGGCAAATGGGCGCCCGGAATGCAAATCCATGATGGGCTGGAACGCCATCGTGAAATCAAAGGGAAGCTGGGTCTTGTCGCGGCAGGCAGCACAGCCCAAGGGCTCAAACGGTTGGGCAAAAACAGTAGAAATCATGGGGTCATGATATCCAGCCAGAGGCGGTGATGGCGGGTTCACGCACCCCGCGACAGGGCAAATACCGCAACCACCTTGGCCAGCCGCTGGGCCTGCTCGGTCACGGTGCCTGCGGCGGCGGCAGATTCCTCCACCAGCGCGGCGTTCTGCTGCGTCATCTGGTCGAGCTGCCCTACCGACTGGTTGATCTGGGCAATGCCGGCCGATTGGTCGCGCGCAGCCGCATGGATCTCGCCCATCATGGCACTGACCTGCTGCACCGAGCCTACGATCTCCGACATGGTGCGGCCCGCTTCGTCGGCCAGTTGCCCCCCCGCCGACGCTTTTTGCACCGAGCTGTCAATGAGCACCTTGATCTCGCGGGCTGCCTGCGCAGAGCGCTGCGCCAGGCTGCGCACCTCGGTGGCCACCACAGCAAACCCGCGCCCCTGTTCGCCCGCACGGGCGGCTTCCACGGCGGCATTGAGCGCCAGGATGTTGGTCTGAAAGGCGATGGAATCGATGACCCCCGTGATGTCCGCAATGCGGGCCGAGCCCTCATTGATCTCGCGCATGGTGTGGATCACCCGCCCCACCACTTCGCCCCCGTGCCGTGCCACGCCGGCAGCCGACACCGCCAGGGCATTGGCCTGCTCCGAAGCGTTGGCAGACTGGCGCACCGTGCCGGTAAGTTGCTCCATGCTGGCAGACGTTGCCTGCAGGTTGCCCGCGGTGTCTTCGGTGCGCACCGACAGGTCTTGTGCGCCCATGGCAATCTCCTGGCACGCCAGCGCCATGCTGGTGGCGGCTTCCTGAACCGTTGCAACGGTTTCATGCATGCGCTCCAGCGCCTGCTTGAGCGCCCTTCCACCCGGTGTTTCGACCACCATGTGAGAGACATCCAGGGCAATCTGGTCGCCCCGCACCAGGGCAGCAGACAGGCGCTGCAGCTCCAGCGACTCGCGGGCGGTGCGTCCCATGTTCACGGCCAAAATTACCTCCAGCACGGTCTGGATCACCACATATACCGCATGCAGCACCACCCGTCCAAAATCGGGGCTGGTCATGCAATACACACCGAAGCCCGCCGCCTGGAGACGGTCAAACAGCACATGGTGCACGGCAAACAGCAGTGCGGCCCACACAATGGGGCGCCAGTCGAGGTACACCAGCAGCAAGGCCAGCGTGACGAACACGCCAAAGTGAAACTCCAGCATGCCCTGCGCCAGCTGGATATGCAGCGCCACCAGACCCACCTGCACAAAAGCCAGCACCAAGCGCGAAGCCAGAGTGCCCCGTGCCGTGCCGTAGGCCACACCCGCAATCAAGACCAAGGCGCCCGAAGCCACCAGAGCCAGCACCGAATCCACAAACCGCAGCCCCAGGACCACCGCCGCGATGGCACTCAGTGCAATCGCGGCCAGCATCACGCGGTCACCCAGCAAGGCGCTGTCTACAGGGGTGGATACAGATTTTTCGGAAGCTGGGGAGAAGGATGACGAGGACATAAATTCGCAATTTGCACCAATATGTTTTTATTGTAACTTATTGGTATAAATCCATCCTTCGCATTCATCCATCCCATAGGGACAAAAAAAGCCGCGTGTCACCGCGGCTTCTTCTGGTGCCTGGAAGCGCAGGAGTGCTCAGCGCTCCAGCGCCAGGGACACGCCCATGCCACCGCCAATGCACAGCGCAGCCAAGCCCTTCTTGGCATCGCGGCGCTGCATTTCATGCAGCAGCGTCACCAGAATGCGGCAACCGGACGCGCCAATGGGGTGACCAATGGCAATGGCACCCCCGTTCACGTTGACCTTGGCAGGGTCAATGCCCAGTTCTTTGTTGACCGCACAGGCCTGGGCAGCAAAAGCTTCATTCAACTCGAACAGGTCCACGTCGGCGGCGTTCCAGCCGGCGCGTTGCAAGGCCTTGCGAGAAGCAGGCACCGGGCCCATGCCCATGGTGGCCGGGTCGAGACCGCTGGTGCCAAAGGCGGCAATGCGCGCCAGCGGCTTGAGGCCCAGGGCTGCTGCTTTCTTGGCGGTCATCACCACCACGGCAGCGGCGCCGTCGTTGATGCCCGAGGCGTTGCCTGCCGTCACGGTGCCCGCCTTGTCGAAAGCCGGGCGCAGACCGGCCAGCACTTCGGCATTGGTTTTGCGGTTCAGGTATTCGTCGGCATTGAAGAGGATGGGGTCGCCCTTTTTCTGGGCCAGGCTCACACCCACGATTTCGTCGGCAAATTTGCCTGCGTCTTGCGCGGCAGCAGCCTTTTGCTGGCTACCCAGGGCCAGCGCGTCCTGCATATCACGGGTAATGCCATAGGCCTTGGCCACGTTTTCGGCCGTGATGCCCATGTGGTACTGGTTGTACACATCCCACAGGCCATCGACGATCATCGAGTCGACCATCTTCCAGTCGCCCATGCGCTGGCCATCACGCGAGCCGTTGAGCACGTGGGGCGAGAGGCTCATGTTTTCCTGGCCGCCGGCCACCACGATCTCGCTGTCGCCCCAGGCCACGGCCTGGGCGGCCAGCATGACCGATTTGAGTCCCGAGCCACACACTGCGTTGATGGTGAGGGCGGGCGTTTCCTTGGCCACGCCCGCCTTCATGGAGGCCTGGCGCGCGGGGTTTTGACCCACGCCTGCCGCCAGCACCTGGCCCATGATGACTTCACCGATCTGGTCGGATGAGAGCCCGGCGCGCGCGATGGCCTCGCGGATCACGATGGAGCCCAGTTCGGTGGCGGGGGTCTTGGCCAGTGCGCCACCAAATTTGCCCACGGCGGTGCGGGCGGCTGAAACAATGACGATGTCTTCCATGGATAGTCCTTTCGAGGTGGATCGGTGCGGGGGGGCGTTCGTGCCCCGGCGGGTGCTTTCAGATTCTCGCAGCCATTTTTAGCGCTTTGAAATCATGCCTTTTCCTTGACATAGCGGCCGGGCGCCGGCTCGATGGCCTTGAACCGTGCACCTTTGCCGTAGCCCTTGGGCGCTGCAATCTGCTTACCGGCATGGCCCTTGAGCCAGCCGGACCAGTCGGTCCACCAGCTGCCAGGGTGCTCGGTGGCGCCTTCCAGCCATTGGTCGAGGGTGGCGGGCAGCTTGCCGTCGGCGCGAATCCAGTGGCTGCGCTTGCCTTTGGCGGGCGGGTTGATGACCCCGGCGATATGGCCCGAGGCGCCCATCACAAAGCGTTTTTTGCCGGGTAGCACCTGGGTGGACGCGTAGGCGGCGTTGATGGGCACGATGTGGTCTTCGCGCGAGCCGTAGACATAAACCGGCAGCGTAAGATTGGAAAGATCCATCTTCTCGCCGCACACGGTGAGCTTGCCGGGCTTGACCAGGTTGTTTTCGAGGTAGAAGTTGCGCAGGTACCAGGCGTAGAACGGGCCCGGCAGGTTGGTGCTGTCGCTGTTCCAGTAAAGCAGGTCAAAGGGTGGCGGCGTTTCGCCCTTGAGGTAGTTGCCCACCACGTAGTTCCACACCAGATCATTGGGGCGCAAGAAGCTGAAGGTCGAGGCCAGGTCCTGCCCTTTCATGAGGCCGCCTTTGCCCAGCTGCATCTCGCGGTACTTCACCATCCCTTCGTCGATGAACACATCCAGGATGCCGGTGTCGGTGAAGTCGATCAGCGTGGTCAAAAAGGTGGCACTGGCCACGGGCTCATCGCCGCGCGCTGCCAGCACGGCCAGTGCATTGCTCAGGATGGTTCCGCCCACGCAAAAGCCCAGGGCATTGATCTGTTCGGCGCCGGTGATGTTTTGCACCACGTCGATGGCGGCCATCACGCCGTCTTCCACGTAGTCGTCCCAGGTTTTGTGGGCCAGGGAATCGTCGGGATTGCGCCAGCTCACCACAAAGGTGCGGTGGCCCTGTTCCACGGCATAGCGGATCAGCGAGTTTTCGGGCTGCAGATCGAGGATGTAGAACTTGTTGATGCACGGCGGCACCAGCAAAAACGGGCGCTCGAACACCTTGGTGGTGAGCGGCTTGTATTCGAGCAGCTGGAACAGCTCGTTTTCAAACACCACGGCGCCCTCGGTGGTGGCCACGTTGCGGCCCACCTCGAACAGGCTTTCATCGGTCATCGACACATGGCCCTGGGTGATGTCGTGCAACAAGTTCTGCATGCCTTTGGCAATGCTCTCGCCTTTGGTCTCAATGGCTTTCTTCTGTGCCTCGGCATTGAAGGCCAAAAAATTGCTGGGCGCCATGGCGGCCATCCATTGCTCTACGCCAAAGCGGATGCGGGCACGGGTCTTTGCGTCGGCCTCCACCGCGTCGGCCAGGCCCATCAGGGTGCGGGCGTTGAGCAGGTAGGCGGCGGCAGAGAAAGTGGCCACCGGGTTGGCAGCCCAGCCTTCGCCCGTGAAACGGCGGTCTTTGATTTCGGGGGCGGCCTGCAGGCCCTGGGCCCACAATTCCTTGGCATCGTGAAGATATTGCTGTTGCAGCGCCTGCAGCTTGGTCGACGAAAACTGCAGGGGCGCGGCCCCTGGCATGCCGCCCGCCACGTCGGCAGACTGGAAGGACTGCAATGCCTTTGTCCAGCTATCCCCGAAAATCTGCTGGAATTGCTGGGCGCCTTGAGCCCAGAGTGCTTCAGAATTCATGCTGCTTCCTCAATGGTTGGTCGATCGCACGGGATCTCGGCACCATTGTTGCCCACCTGCTGCCGCAACGCAATGTTCACCAGCGTCTTTCGCTCTTTTGCTCCTTTGCTCATGTACCTTGTAATCATCACCTGGCTGTATGTCACCCTCATGATGGCGGTGGCCGAAGCCACCAGCAGCACCGGCAGCGTGCTGGGCGCTTTCTTCACGTTTGTGCTGTATGGGCTGCTGCCGATGGGCATCGTGGCGTATATCCTGGGCACGCCGTCGCGCAAGCGGGCCCTGCGGGCACGCGATCAGGCCGAGCAGGCCGCTTATGACGAGAAGCTGGCGGCGCAAACGCACAGCCAATCGCACGGGCAAACGCCCCAGCCACCGGTTGCGGGGACAACGCCAGGTGCAGAGACAGCCGATTCAGTCGCGCCAGATGCAGGCGGCCATGCGGCCGCTGCCGCCGAGAGCCAGCTGGTCGCGCCGGTACGAAAAGAACCGTGAGGCATTGCCCACGGTGCACCAGGGTGCCGTGCTGTCGTTGCCATAGATCTGCGTAACGCCCAGCGCGCGCAGCCGCAGCCGCGCCAGCCCCGCCAGATCGGCCAGAAACTTGCCTTGGCCCAGTGGCACAAAGCACGCCAAGGCGGCCGGGTGATGGCTGCAAAAAGCCTCGCGCACCTCTGCGCCCACCTCAAACGCGGTGGGGCCAATGCAGGGCCCCAGCCATGCCATCGTGTGCGCTGCCAGCATTCCGTTTGCTTCATTTTTGATAGCTGCTAGCGCTTTATCAGAAAGGGCTAGAGCCTTAAAACGCTCAAAAACCGCCTCCAGAACACCCACCCCGCCTTTTCCGGCCAGCCCGCGCCAGCCCGCGTGGGCCGCGCCCACCACCGCGCCCGAGCCATGGGCCAGCAGCACGGGCAGGCAATCGGCCACCATGATGGTGCAGACCGCGCCCGGCTGCGTGGCCACGCAGGCATCGGCCTCGGTGCCGTCGGGTGTGGCGGGGTTGATGGTGGCCACCGCCGTGCCGTGCACCTGGTTCAGAAACACGGCCCGGGCGCCCGGGGTGGCGCCCTGCACCACCGCCTGCAGCCGCTGCCGATTGGCCTGCACTGCCGACGGGTCATCGCCCACATGGCTGCCCAGGTTCAGGCTGGCACAGGGGCCGGTGCTGACACCGCCCGCCCGCGTGGTGCACAGGGCGCGCACACCGGCAGGCGCCGGCCATTGCGGCTTCAGCCAGTCGTGGGGAATGCGGGGGGGCTGGGTCATGGCTTGGTCATGGCTTGGTCATGCCTTGTTCATGGCTGGTAGTCGGGGCAGGCCGAGGGCTGCGCCTGCTGAAATGCGGGCAGCGCCATGCAGGCAGCAAAGGCGGCCATGGTCAGCGGCAGGCCTTGCAAAGGGACGTTGAAACGCTGGCAATTGAACACATGCGGCACCAGGCAGCAGTCGGCCAGCGTGGGGGCAGCGCCCCAGCAAGACACGGACGGTGCCAGGCCCTGCGCTGCGCGCTGCTGCGCCAGCAGCACCAACTGGCGCTCGAAGGCCTCCAGCCCGCTGCGGGCCCAGTGGCTGTACCAGGCGTTCTTGCCGACTTCGTCCACCTTCAGCGTTTGCACCAGATAGTTCAGCACCCGCAGGTTGTTGGGTGGGTGCATTTCGCACGCCACCATCTGGGCCAAAGCCCGCACCCGGGCCCGGGCCAGCGGCTCGGCGGGCAGCAAGGGCGGCGCGGGATGGGTTTCATCGAGGTATTCGATGATGGCCATGGACTGCGACAGCGCCACGCCGTCGTCGGTCAGCAAGGTGGGGACCAGCGCATCGCCTACCCGGCCCGTGTAGGCCGGGTCATGGTGCTCGCCGCGCACCAGGTGCACCGGGATGTAGTCGTAGCCAAGCCCCTTGAGCTGCAGCGCGATGCGCACGCGAAACGACGCCGACGAGCGAAAGTAGTTGAAAAGCTTCATGGGCTGGAGAGCGGGGGCGCAATAGAGGTCTGGCGGGACAGATGGGCATCGGCAGCTGCTGCCGGGCTGAACACCAGCTTGGCCAGCAAGGCCTTGAGCTGCACCGCTTCAGCGTCAGACAACGGCGCCATGAGGCGCTCCTGGACCCGCTGGGCCGCGCCGCGCATCTGCAGTGCAGCGGCCTCGCCCGCGGGGGTGACCCACAACAGCTTGCGCCGCCGGTCACGCATGTCGGGCACACGCCGGACCCAGCCGCGCGCCTCCAGGCGGCCAATCACCGATCCCGATGTGGCGGCATCAAATGCCACCCGGGCCGCCAGGGTGACCTGGTCTTCGCCGGGCCGGTCGATCAATTCATTGAGGATGGCGAACTGCACCGGCGTCACGTCAAAACCGGCCGTTTCTTCCATGAAAAGTGCCACGGCGCGCTGGTGTGCGCGCCGGACAAGGTGGCCTGGCGCCTGATAGAAATCGAAGCTCTGTGCCATGGGCGCGAGTGTAGCCTCCCCCCAGCAGACACAACGGCCCCGTGGCACACTGCACCAGAGCGAGGCCGGGCAGCGCCACAGCCCACCGCGCGAACGCCCCCGCACCATTGATAAGGTGTTGCAACGAAAGTGAGAACAGGGCACCAGGTCGCAGACCGTGCCTTGGCACGGCAAGGCCAAGCAACACCGTGATCGCATGAATTGCAAATCAGCAGAACCCATCCTGTAGCAGAAAGACTGACATGAGCTATGTTTTTTCTCCCGCGCCCGTGACCAGCGTGCCCGTTGTGGGCTCTGGCGACCGCTTCCCGGTGCACCGCATCTACTGCGTGGGCCGCAACTACGAAGAGCACGCCAAGGAAATGGGCTTCACCGGCCGCGAGCCACCGTTCTTTTTCATGAAACCGGCCGACGCCATCGTGGTGGTCAATGCCGGCGAAACCGGCCTGCTGCCCTACCCCAGCCTCACGGCCAACCTGCACCACGAGATTGAACTGGTGGTGGCCATTGGCAAGGGCGGCAAAAACATCAAGGCGGCCGATGCGCTGCAGCACATCTACGGCTATGCCGTGGGTCTGGACATGACGCGCCGCGACCTGCAAAACGACATGAAGAAACAGGGCCGCCCCTGGTGCATTGGCAAGGGCTTTGACGCCAGCGCCCCCATTGGCCCCATCACTCCCATCGATCAGGCGGGTGACATCGCCAAGGCCGCCATCTGGCTGCAGGTCAATGGCGCCGACCGCCAGCGCAGCACCGTGGCCCAGCTCATCTGGAACATTGCCGAAACCATCGAGCACCTGTCGGCCGCCTGGGAGCTGGCCCCCGGCGACCTGATCTACACCGGCACCCCCGAAGGCGTGGGCGCCGTGGTGCGCGGCGACACACTGGAAGGCGGCGTGGACGGCCTCACCCCGCTGCGCCTGAGCGTGGTGTAGCCGCCCAGGCAGCGCCTGCATTCACTTCAACTCACTTCACTTCACTTCACTTTTAATAGCTGCCTGCGCTTTACCCATAAGCGCTAGCGGCCTATTTGACTTATATTTTTGGCATGACCTTTCGCAGCCCGATCAAACACTGCCGCGACTGCGGCACGGCAGTGGCCTACCGCCTGCCCGACGACGGCGACACCAAGCAGCGCGCCGTGTGCCCCGCCTGCCACACCGTTCACTACGAAAACCCGCTGAACGTGGTGGGCACCGTGCCCGAGTTCACCGACGGCCGGGTGCTGCTGTGCAAGCGCAACATCGAGCCGCGCTGGGGCAAGTGGACGCTGCCCGCCGGGTTCATGGAGCTCGATGAAACCACGGCCCAGGGCGCAGCCCGCGAAACCGACGAGGAAGCCGGCGCCCAGATCGAGATGGGCCCGCTGTTCAGCCTGCTGAACGTGCGCCGCGTAGGCCAGGTGCACCTGTTTTACCGCGCCCGGCTGCTCAGCGACCAGTTCAACCCCGGCTATGAAACCATCGAGGCGCGGCTGTTCACCGAAGCCGAGGTGCCATGGGACGAGCTGGCGTTTCGCACCGTCAAAGAAACCCTGGAGGCCTACTTTGCCGACCGGCGCCGTGGCAGCTTCGGGCTGCACTGCATCGACGTGGAATAGCCGCTTGCCCCGGACCCCGCCAGGGCAACGAGGCGCTCAGGCGCTCATTCGATGGTCGATCAATGGGGCATCTGGATGGATTGCCAGCCGGAGTGATCGAAATGGCGGCCGTAGGTGTTGAGCGCCTGGGCAATCTTCACCACCCCGGCAGCGCGCGCCTTGTCGCCTTCCTTGCCTTGTGCGGCATCCACGCCGCCCAGGATCTCGCCGATCACGATGTGCAACTGGGCATCGGCCTTCGGATCAAGCTTGCAGTTTTCCACGATGTACGCGACCTGCCTGGAGACTTCTGCACCCAAGGCGTCGTAGTCGGCGGCCTGGGCCTTGCCCGCGTGGGCCAGCGGCAGCGTGCGGTTGACGGCCTTGTGCATGGCGCTCATGCCCTGGCGCAGCGGGGCATCAGTCTGCCATTTCTTGCCCGCGTTGAGCTCGACTTTCTGGGGCTCACCCGTGCCATGGTCATGGGCAGACGGGCCGGCGGCCAGCGCGGCAACAGGCAGGGTCAGGGCAGCGGCAAGCAGAAGGTACAGGGGGGATTTCATCGAATGACTCCAGTGGGTTGAACACAAGGGGCCGGCAATTGCCAAGCCTTGTTGTTTCAAACGACTGGCGCAGACAAATGTTCCATCTGTTTTGCATCTTTTGTCAGCCACCGTCTGGCGGCCCCGGCTGGGCGCGTTTGCGCGGCAATCAATCGCGGTGCAGCAACTCCTCTTCGGACGATTCCTGGGCATAGCGGCTGAGCAGCAGCGCCATCAGCCGCGCACGCTGCCCGTCATCCAGCAAGGCACGCTCTGCGAGCAGTTGCGCAATCACACGCTGCTGCTGTGCATCCTGCAAGGCGGCAATGCGGGCCTGCTCGGCGTCGATGGCGGCGCGCTGCGGCTCATTGGCAAAGATGTGCCGCACCAGCGCCTCGCGGTGGCGGCGGATCTCGGCCCAATTCGCGGTCACGTCGCGCAGAAAATCGGGCTCAAGCTGTTGCCAGCGCTGGCGTTGTTCGGCGCTCAGCTCCAGGTAATCCGGCAGGTTCACGGGACTTGGCTGCATGGCCTGCGCCTTGGGTGGTGGCTGCCACTGCTGCAGGGCCACGGCCACCACGATGCCTGCATTCAGGGCCAGCGATGCGGCCAAAACCCATGCGGGTACGCTGCGACGGTTCATGGCATTCCTCTCTGGATACGGCAAATTTCGGCGGCAGCACACAGGCCACCGGGAGGCACGGGGTCGAACACCCGCACCAAGGCGGCACTTGGCACCGTGGCGGCACCGCCCCCCAGCAGCAGGCCGCCCAGCCAGACACCCGAGGCCAGGGCCAGCCCGCTCGCCAACCCCGCAGGCATCCAGCCGAGCCAGTTCGACCAGACTGCCCTGCCCGAGCGGCCCGCATCCGGGCGCGCGGGTCGCCGCCCCTGCGGCGGGGTGCGCAAAGGCCCAGCCGGTGGCTCGGAAAGTGGTTCGTTCCACTGCCCGGCCAGGTCCACGCCGAGCGGGGGCGACGGCAAGGCTCGCAAGCTCTGGCCCAGGGTGGTGATGGCATCAAGCCGGTGCTGGCACGCCGGGCAGCCCGCAAGGTGCTGGCGCATGCGGACGCGCTCGGCAGGTTGCACCATGTCGTCCGCATAGGCGGACAGATCGTCGTGGCGGGGGCAGGTCATGGCAAGGTCTCCATTCAGCGCGGCATTTTTTCCAGCAACCCGGCGCGCGCCCGTGCGATGCGCGACTTGACGGTGCCGATGTTCAGTTGAAGCACGGCGGCAATGTCTTCATAAGACATTTCTTCGATCTCCCGCAGCAGCAGGATCTCGCGGTGCTCTGGCGGCAGACGCGCCAGGGCTTTCTCCAGGCCCTGGAAGCGCTGCGCCGTCTCCAGCACGGCATCGGGCGCCGGTGCGGGGTCGGGGTGGCTGGCGGCTTGGTCTTCGTCCCACGGCACAAAGGCCACGCGCTTGCCGCGCCGCAGCCAGTCAAACGCCAGGTTGCGGGCAATGCGAAACAGCCAGGTGCTGAACCGGGCGTCGGGTGTCCAGCGCGCCAGTGCCTGGTAGGCGTGCAAAAACGTCTCCTGCGTCAACTCCAGCGCATCGTCGGGCGACCGCGTGAGCCGCACTAAAAAGCGGTAGATGCGATTCTGAAAACGGGCCACCAGCTCCGAAAACGCTGCGCGATCACCCCGCTGTGCGTGCGCGGCGCATTCTTCGTCATCGAGGTGGCTGCAGATTTCCATGGTGAACCAGGGCTTCAACGCGCGGGTGACCGGAATGTTCCATGTAATTTTGTGACTCCGGGCTCTGGTGCCAGGCGCGTCCGCATCCTGGCATGTAGATGGACATCAGAAGGCCGCTGTGTGCCGGGGGCTCCGCACGGCCTGGTTAGCCCGGGCTGCGAAACCACGACAGCCTGCCTTTCACCACAAGCGAGGTGCGGGGGCAAGGTCGCAAGTGTTGCGGGATGCGGATACGTGATGCAATAAAAGCTGCTAGCCAATTTCAGCGACCACAACGGCGGCCGGTTTGGTCTGCGTTGCATCGACATTCAATGCACCCGCAGCGTTGGCATACCGCTCAACAGCTCACCCTCCCACCCAGTCCTGCGCAGGCGTGGCTGGCGTTAACGGAACGAGTGGTGGGGGCGGCGGAACCATCGGCGTGAACTGAACGGATGGCGCATCGTCGGTGGTCACCGGGGGCAAGGTGCCCGGCGGGAGCGCTGGTGGCGCTGGCGGCGCAGACCGTGACTCACCGCCGCCGAACAGCCCGCGAATCCAGTCACGCACGCTGTCCAGCGGTGCATCTGGCGGCGGTGGCAGCTCTACCGGCGCAAACTCATCCACAAACCTCTCGTTGCCATTGATCACCCTGGCGCGCAGCCCCTGCTGCATGAACTCGCCCACCATCGGCAGTGCGCTGCGTGCGCCCTGCCCCCAGTAGTCGCTGCGCAGCGTGATGCGGCCGTCGTTGAAGCCCGCCCAGGCGCCCGCCACCACGCGGGCGTTCATCAGGATGAACCAGCCGTCGGTGTTGTCCTGGGTGGTGCCGGTCTTGCCCGCCACATCGGCCTGGATGCCATAGCGCGAACGGATCGCCGTGGCCGTGCCCCGGTCTACCCCGCCGCGCATGGTGTTGCGCAGGGTCTGGGCGGCGCGGGCGTCAAACACGGGCTCGGGCGTGGACTGGGCAAATGTCTCCAGCACCTTGCCGTTTTTGTCTTCGATGCGGGTGATGAGCACAGGCTCGACGTAGCGGCCCAGGTTCACGATGCTGCAATAGGCCGCAATCATTTCCTTCAAGGTGACGGGGCTCGTGCCCAGCGCCAGCGAGGGCACTTCTTCGAGCGGGGACTGCCGCACGCCCAGCGCGCGCGCCACCTCGGCCACGCGGGCGGGGCCCACCTGCTGCATCACCTGGGCGGTGATGGTGTTTTTGGAGTAAGCAAGGCCATCGGCCAGTGTCATGGGTTCCTCGCTGGGCGCGCGGCCGTCGGTGGGCCGCCATACACGGCCACCCCCCAGCGGGATTTCAACGGCCGAGTCCATCAGCGCATCGTTGGGTGATGCCCCCTGGGCAAAAGCGGCCCCGTACACAAAGGGCTTGAACGTGGAGCCTGGCTGGCGGCGCGCGGCCGCCACATGGTCGTACGGGTCAATGCCGAAGTCACGGCTGCCCACCCACGCCAGCACATGGCCGGTAACCGGGTCCTGCGCCAGAAAACCCGCCTGCACGCGCGTTTTTTCTCGGCGCAGCTTGAGCATGAAGCTGTCATCGGCCAGCAGGGTGTGCAGCGCCTCATCGGGCGGTGTGCCTTTTTCCTGCGCGGCGCGGTATTCGGCGCTTTCGCGCACCAGCGCCAGCACCAGCTCGTTGCCGGGGCCCCAGCCATCGCGGCGGGCCCACGCCTTGTCGGCCACGTCCTGCAACTGGCGCCCCTGGCGGGCCACGGCCTGGTTGGCATAGTTTTGCAGGCGCGAATCAATGGTGGAGCGAATCACCAGCCCGTCGGCATACAGGTTGTAGCCATTGGCGTCCGCCCAGCCGATGAGCTGCTTGCGCAACTGCATCGCAAAGTGCGGCGCCGGGCCCATCACCTCGGTCTGTCGCTCGAAGTTGACGCGCAGCGGGCGCTTTTTCAGGGCATCGAACTGCTTTTGCTCCAGCTTGCCGCGCTTGAGCATTTGCGACAGCACGGTGTTGCGCCGCGCCAGTGCGCGCTCGGGATTGAGCACCGGGTTGTAGTAGGCCGTGCCCTTGAGCATGCCGATCAGCGTGGCGCTTTCCAGCACGTTGAGCTGGTCGGCCGACTTGTCGAAATACGTGCGCGCGGCCATCTCGATACCAAACGCGTTGTAGAGAAACGGCACGGTGTTGAGATAGGTTTCAAGGATCTCGTCCTTGGAGTAGGTCGCCTCGATCTTCAGCGCCGTGATCGCCTCCTTGAGCTTGCGCGTGACGGTGCGCGAGCGTCCGATTTCCTCGGGGAAAAGATTGCGCGCCAGCTGCTGCGTGATGGTCGAGCCGCCCTGAGGGTCGCCCCGCAGCGTCAGCACCACCGACGACGCCGTGCGCCGCCAGTCCAGGCCCCAGTGGTCATAGAAACGGTGGTCTTCGGTGGCGATGAGCGCGTTCACCACGTTCGGTGAAATCTGGTCGAGCGCCACCCACTCGCGGTTGGCCCAGCGGTATTCGGCCAGCAGCTTGCCATCGGCCGACATGAGCTGCGCGGGCTGCTCGGTCTTGGCCTTGCGGATATCGCCAATGCCCGGGGTGAAGGGAACCAGCGCCACCGCATACAGCAGCAGTGCCAGCGGCAAGGCGGCGAGCAGCCACACCAGGCTGTGCAGCGACACCAGCCGTTCGGGCCGGCGCACCAGGCGGGCCAGCGCGGAGCGCAGCGCAACCCAGCGCACTGAAAGGGATTCAAAAAGCGACATGAGAACAGTATAAAAGCGCCGCTAGCGCTTATGTATCAAGCGGTACACGCTATTAATATAGGAGCATTAACCCATGAAGCGCCGCAGTTGCGGCATGCTGGCCTTGGCGGCGCGGCGGCCCTCGTCGATGGCCTCGCTGGCGCGATGAAAGTCGAGCAGGCCCAAATTGGCCAGTGACGGCGCCACCACCACCTCGGGCGGATCGCCGGCCATGCGGCTGCGGGTGATGCGCATCTGCATGATGGCAACGCTGGTCATCACCACGTCCAGCATTGACGGCACCCGCTGCACATCAGCCGCTGCGGGCTCGTCGGCGCGCCAGGGTGTGAGGCGCTGCATCCAGCCGCTGCTCTTGGGTGGCTCGGGCTCGGGCGCCGCGTCGGAATCGGGCGCAGGCGTCTGCACCACGGCCAGCGGCTGCATGTGGCGGTGCAGGATGTCGGAGTTCAGGTCTACACCAATCACGATGTCCGCCCCCATGGCGCGCGCAAGCGACGTGGGCACGGGGTTGACGATGCCACCATCCACCAGCAGCCGCCCGTCGTCATGCACCACAGGCGTGAACAGGCCGGGCAGCGCAATAGAGGCGCGCACCGCATCGGCGATGGAGCCGTGGCGCAGCCACACTTCCGCGCCCGAATGCAGATCGGTGGCCACAGCCCCAAAAAGCATGGGCGACGATTCGATATCAAAGTCCGCGAAATTGCGGCGCCAGAAGGCAATCAGTTTTTCGCCCTTGAGCATGCCGCCCGTGAGGTTGAAGTCCATGAAGCCGAATACATCGCGCATGCCCAGGCCCTGCACCCAGTCGGCAAAACGCGCCAGCTCGCCCGCCGCGTAGGCGGCCCCCACCAGCGCGCCAATCGATGAGCCGCAAACGATGTCGGGGCGCACGCCCTCCTCGTCGAGCACCTGCAGCACGCCGATATGCGCCCAGCCACGCGCCGAGCCGCTGCCCAGTGCCAGCCCCAGCCGGGGTGCGCGCCGCGACAACGCCATCAGGCCCCTTCTGCGGCGGGGGTTCCGCCCGCGTGCTGCAGCAGGGCCAGCATGCCCGCCTCGTCCAGCACGGGCACGCCCAGTTCCTGCGCTCTGGCCAGCTTGCTGCCCGCGTCTTCGCCAGCCACCACATAGCTGGTTTTTTTGCTGACCGAGCCGGCCACCTTGGCACCAGCGGCTTCAAGCATATCTTTGGCAGCGTCGCGGCTCAGGGTGGGCAAGGTGCCGGTGAGCACCACGGTCTTGCCCGCCAGCACCTGGGGGGCGCGCTCGGCCGGGACGCCTTCGGGCCAGGTCACGCCGCAGGCGCGCAGCTGCTCCACCACCTCGCGGTTGTGCGGTTGCTGAAAGAACGTGTGCAGGCTTTGCGCCACCACGGGGCCCACATCGGGCACCTGCAGCAGCTGCTCGACGCTCGCATCCATGATGGCGTCCAGCGTGCCAAAGTGCCTTGCCAGGTCTTTGGCCGTGGCCTCGCCCACATGGCGCAGCCCCAGGCCGAACAGAAAACGCGGCAAGGTGGTCTGCTTGGATTTTTCGAGCGCGGCCAGCACGTTTTGCGCCGACTTTTCGGCCATGCGATCCAGCGCGATGAGGGATGTGAGGCCCAGCCGATACAGGTCGGGCAGCGTGTGGATCACGTTGGCATCCACGAGCTGGTCCACCAGCTTGTCGCCCAAGCCCTCGATGTCCATGGCACGGCGCGCGGCAAAGTGCAGGATGGCCTCCTTGCGCTGGGCCGGGCAGAACAGGCCGCCGGTGCAGCGGTGGTTGGCTTCGCCCTTCTCGCGCACCACATCACTGCCGCATACGGGGCAGGTTTTGGGCATTTGGAAGTTGGGCACGTAAACGGTGCGGTGGCCGGGCACGGCAATTCCGCCGGGCCGCCCCAAGGCGAGTCCAGCCCCCTCGGGGGGCATCACGCCCACCACCTCCGGAATCACGTCGCCCGCGCGGCGCACGATCACCTGGTCGCCCACGCGCACGCCCTTCTTGCGGATCTCGAACAGGTTGTGCAGCGTGGCGTTGGTGACGGTGACGCCGCCCACAAACACCGGCGCCAGCCGCGCCACCGGCGTGAGCTTGCCGGTGCGGCCCACCTGCACGTCGATGCCCTCGATGCGCGTGGCCATCTCTTGCGCAGGGTATTTGTGCGCCACGGCCCAGCGCGGCTCGCGGGTCTTGAAGCCCAGATCGCGCTGCAGCTGCAGCGAATTGACCTTGTAGACCACACCATCAATGTCGTAGGGCAGCGCATCGCGGCTGGCACCCACCTGCTGGTGAAACGCTACCAATTCAGAAGCACCCACCGCAATCTGCACCTGGGCTGCGACCGGAAAACCCCAAGATTTCAGCGTCTGCAGCATCTCGTAATGGGTGCGAAACACCGGCCCGCCCTCGGCAGGCGGCGTGATGGCGCCCAGGCCGTAGGCGAAAAAGCTCAGGGGGCGCTGGGCGGTAATGCCCGAGTCGAGTTGGCGCACGGCCCCCGCAGCGGCGTTGCGCGGGTTCACAAAGGTCTTGCCGCCCTGTTCGCGCTGGCGCTCGTTGAGCGCGTCGAAGTCGGCGCGGCGCATGTAGACCTCGCCGCGCACTTCGAGCAACGAGGGTACGCCTTCTGGCAAGGTCAAAGGGATTTGCCGGATGGTTCGGACGTTGTGCGTCACGTCCTCACCCACCTCGCCATCGCCGCGCGTGGCGGCCTGCACCAAGCGCCCGTTTTCAAAGCGCAGGCTCATGGCCAGGCCATCAAACTTGGGCTCGGCCACGTATTCGATGGCGGGGTCGGCATCCGACAGACCCAGCTCGCGGCGCACGCGGGCGTCAAATGCCTGCGCGCCGGTGGCCTCGGTGTCGGTTTCGGTGTGGATGCTGAGCATGGGCACCGCATGGCGCACGGGCGCCAGGCCGTCCATCACCGCACCAATCACGCGCTGCGTGGGCGAGTCGGGGGTGATGAGCCCGGGGTGCGCGGCCTCCAGGGCCTGCAGCTCGCGGTAGGCGCGGTCGTACTCAGCATCGGGCACGGTGGGCGCGTCCTGCACGTAATACTGGTGTGCCCAGTGGTTGAGCTGGTCGCGCAGTGCTTTGATTTTGATAGCTGGTTGAGCAATATCTGCGGGCGCTGCGGCCGAAAACAGGTCAAAATTCTCGGTCATGACCGCACAACGGCTCAGCTAAAGAGACGCCGCGCCAGCACCGAGCCTGCCGACAGGTCGCGGCCGTCAAGCTGGTCGTACAGCAGTTCCAGATCCGCGGCAATCGGGTCCATGGCCATGGCGGGCAGGGGTTGGCCGTTCTGGTCGCACAGCACGCCGTCCATGGCCTCGCACAGGGCGGCGGCCACCTCGCGCAGGCGGGCAAAGGGTTGCTCGCTGCGGTGCACCTGGGCGACATCCAGGCTCAGGGTGATGTCGCGGATGGCGGACTGGTCGGGGTCTTCGGCCAACGCGGCCTGCGTGTCGTAGCCCAGCGTCAACACGGGCGGCAGGCCCGGGGCACTGGCGGGCCGCACCAGCCTGCCGGGCATGGCGCCCACCACAAAGCCCACGCGCGCGGCATTTTGCTGCACGTAGCCGGGGCTCCAGGCCGCATGGCGGGCGCGCAGCATGAAAGACAGTTGCGCATCGTGGTCGCTGGCGAACTGATCGAGTTCGCGGGCGCGGGCCACTTCCTGCAGCATGTCGGGAAAATCGGGCGCCGCATTGATGGCGTCGGCAAACGCCTGGGCCTTGACCACAAACTCCGAAAACTCGATCTCGTTGAGCGCGCCCGTGCGGTTGGCCAACTGCACGCCGGCCTGAAAGCTTTGGTAGCGCTGGCCGGGCGCGGGGGTCTCCCACTGCTGCGTCACCTCGTTGAAACCCTCGATGGCAAAGGGCTTGCTGCCCGCGCGGCGCGTGGGCGGCAGCGCCGCCAGTGCGGCGTCGCCCGACACCGATTGCTCGGGCTGCAGCGTGGCGATGATGTCGATCAGCGGGTCCAGCCCCAGACGGCGCTCGTGCAGCAAAGGCGGCACGGGCAGCTCCATGGCATCGTCGGCATCCACCGTGTGGCTGGCGGGCTCGGGGCCGCGGTCCAGGCCGTGAAAGGCTCCGCCATCCACGGGCTCGGCTACATCGGTATCGAACGCGGGTTCCTGGCGCAGCGCGGGCTCGGCAGTGCGCTCGGGCTCTTGCGGCACGGCGCGCTTGGGCGCGTTGCGGCGCGAGGTCCAGGTGTTGTAGGCCACGATCAGGGCCAGCACCAGGCCGCCGATGATGGCCAGACTCAGTTGCAATGTGCTCATAAAAAATATTCTTGGCTATCCGTTGCGTTGCACACGCCCAGCCGCGCTTGAAACTGGCGCGGCCCATGCCAGGGACGCCGAACAAGGGCCGCCCCGCAGCGAGGGCGTCGTCCCCTTGAGGGGAAGGCGCGAAGCGACTCAGGGGTGCTCATAGTTCCGCCATCGACAAGGCAGACTCCATATCGACAGCCACGATGCGCGAGACGCCCTGCTCCTGCATGGTCACGCCAATCAGTTGCTCGGCCATTTCCATGGCGATCTTGTTGTGGCTGATGAACAGGAACTGGGTTTCTTTGCTCATGCTGGAGACCAGCTTGGCATAACGCTCGGTGTTGGCGTCGTCCAGCGGCGCATCCACCTCATCGAGCAGGCAAAACGGCGCGGGGTTGAGCTGGAAGATGGCAAACACCAGCGCAATGGCCGTGAGCGCCTTTTCGCCGCCCGACAGCAGGTGGATGGTCTGGTTCTTCTTGCCCGGTGGCTGCGCCATCACCTGCACGCCCGAGTCCAGAATCTCGTCGCCGGTGATGATGAGCTTGGCCTGCCCGCCGCCGAACAGCTCGGGGAACATGCGGCCAAAGTGCGCGTTGACGGTATCGAAGGTGCCCGAGAGCAGCTGGCGCGTCTCGCCGTCGATCTTGCGGATCGCGTCTTCCAGCGTGTTCATGGCCTCGGTCAGGTCGGCGGTTTGCGCATCGAGGAACACCTTGCGTTCGCTGGCGAGCTTGAGTTCATCCAGTGCGGCCAGGTTGACGGCGCCCAGGGCGGCAATCTCGCGGTGCAGGCGGTCGATTTCGGCCTGCAGGCCGCCCACGCGCACATTGCCGTCGGCGATCGACTGGGCCACGGCTTCGAGGTCGGCCTGGGCGTCGGTGAGCAGCTTGGTGTATTGCTCCAGGCCCAGGCGCGCTGCCTGTTCCTTGAGCTGGAACTCGGTGATGCGGGCGCGCAGCGGGTCGAGCGCGCGTTCGAGCTGCATGCGGCGCTCGTCGCTGGCGCGCAGCTTGGCGGTGAGGTCGTCGTATTCACTGCGTTGGGCGGCCAGGGCTTTCTCGCGCTCCATCTTCGCCTCCAGCGCCTGCTGCAGGCCGCCCTGCGCCGCAGCGTCGGACAGGCGGGCCAGCTCGTCGCGAGCACGCTGTTGTTCGTCAGCCAGTGCGGTGGCCTGCTGGGTGGCGGTTTCGATGGAGCGAGACAGCTCGCCCCGGCGTGCCTCCAAGCTGCGCTGTGAGAACGTGGCCTCTTGCGCCTGGCGCTCCAGCGTGCGCTGCTGCTCGCGGCAGGCGGTGAGCTTGCGCTCGGCTTCGATCACGCGGTCGCCCAGTTGGGCCTCGCGCTCCTGGCTGTCGGCCAGCTGCATATCGAGTTCTTCAAAGCGTGCCTCAGCGGCCACGCGGCGCTCCTGCAGGTCGGCCAGCTGCGCCTCCACCTCGGCCAGGTCGGCGTCGATTTGCTCGCTGCGCGCGCGGGTCTGCTCGGCCAGCTGGGTCAGGCGCAGGGTCTCGACCTGCAGCTCATGGGCGCGGCTTTGCGTTTCGGTCGCTTCGCGTCGTGCTGCCACCAGGCGCTGCGAGGCGTCGGCGTAGGCAGACTCTGCACGGACCAGGGCGGTGCGCGATTCTTCGGCGATCAGGGCCTGGGCGCGCAGCTCTTTTTCGAGGTGCTCGATCTCCTGCGCGCGGGCGAGCAGGCCGGATTGTTCGGAGTCTTGTGCGTAAAAACTCACGCTGTGGGCGCTGACGGCGTGGCCTGTGGGCACAAACACCACTTCGCCAGGCTGCAGCGTGCTGCGGCGGGCGAGCGCGTCATCGAGCGTGGGCGCGGTATAGCAGCCCTGCAACCAGTCAATCAACACGGCGCGCAGGCCGGCATCCTGAAGGCGCAGCAGGTCCGACAGGCGGGCGTGGGGTGACGATGGCTCGGGGTGTCCCGCAGCGGGGGCGCTGTAGAAGGCCAGGCGCGCGGGCGGTGCGTCGTTGCCGCCAGAGCCCAGGAAGCCGCGCACCATGTCCAGGCGCCCTACTTCGAGCGCGCCCAGGCGCTCGCGCAGTGCGGCTTCCAGGGCGTTTTCCCAACCGGGTTCGATGTGGATGCGGCTCCACAGGCCTTGCAGTCCGTCCAGGCCATGTTTGGCCAGCCAAGGGCGCAGCTTGCCGTCGGTCTTGACCTTTTCCTGCAGCGCCTTGAGCGCCTCCATGCGCGCCGACAGGTCAGCCTGGCGCGCGCTCTCGCTGTTGACGGCCTGCTGGCGGGCGCGGCGGTCGTCGTCGAGCTGGGGCACCGATTCCTGCAGCTCGTGCAGGCGGGCCTCGGTGGTTTCGGCAATTTCTTGCGCTTCTTCAAGCTGCTCGCGCAGGTTGTTCAGCCGGGCTTCATCGGGCGCGGCCAGGGCGTTGCGGTCGGTGCGCAGGCGCTCGAAGCGGGCATCGAGCTGGCGGCTTTGCTCGTCAAAACTGCGCTGCTCGGCGGCCAGCACGCCGATCTGCTGCTGCACCTGCACCACGCTGCTGCGCTGCTCTGCCGTGCGGCTTTGGGCCTGGCGCAGGGCTTCTTCCAGATCAGGCATTTGCATGGCCTGCTCTTCGACCTGGGCGGCCAGCATCTCGGCGCGCTCTTCGGCGTCCACCCCGGCACCGGCCAGGTTTTCCAGCTCGATATCGGCCTCTTCCTTGCGGGTCTGCCACTGGGTGATCTGCTCGGCCAGCGTGACCAGGCGCTGCTCCACGCGCTGGCGGCCTTCCACCACGTAGCGGATCTCGGCTTCGAGCTTGCCGACCTCGGCCGTGGCTTCGTAGAGCTTGCCCTGGGCCTGGTTCACCTGATCACCCGCGGCGTAATGGGCCTGGCGGATGGTTTCAAGGTCGGACTCGACCGCGCGCAGGTCGGCCATACGCGATTCGAGGTCGTTCACGGCCTGCAGGCCATCCAGGCGCACCTTGGCCTGCTGCTCCTCAGCGTCGGCGCGCTTCAGAAACCACTGCTGGTGCTGCTTGAGCGTGGCGTCGGCCTGCAGCGTGTTGTATCTGGCGGCCACCTCGGCCTGTTTTTCGAGCTTTTCGAGGTTGGCGTTGAGCTCGCGCAGGATGTCTTCTACGCGGGTGAGGTTCTCGCGCGTGTCCGACAGGCGGTTTTCGGTCTCGCGGCGGCGCTCTTTGTATTTGGAGACACCGGCGGCTTCTTCGAGGAACAGGCGCAGTTCTTCGGGGCGGCTTTCAATGATGCGGCTGATGGTGCCCTGTCCAATGATGGCGTAGGCGCGTGGGCCCAGGCCCGTGCCCAGAAACACGTCCTGCACGTCGCGGCGGCGCACGGGCTGGTTGTTCAGGTAATAGCTGCTGGTGCCGTCGCGCGTGAGCACGCGGCGCACCGCCACCTCGCCATACTGGCCCCACTGGCCACCCGCGCGGTGGTCGGAGTTGTCGAACACCAGCTCCACGCTGGCGCGGCTGGCTTGCTTGCGCGTGGTGGTGCCGCTGAAGATCACGTCCTGCATCGACTCGCCGCGCAGCTCGCTGGCCTTGCTCTCGCCCAGCACCCAGCGCACTGCGTCCATGATGTTGGACTTGCCGCAGCCGTTCGGGCCCACCACGCCGACCAGTTGCCCGGGCAGCATGAAATTGGTGGGCTCAGCGAACGACTTGAAGCCGGAAAGCTTGATCGAGGTAAGACGCACGGGTCAGAGGTGAAGGCAAATAAGAGGAAGTAGCCAGGGAATAACCGGGGCCACACGCATCCACGGGGAAAACCCGCAGGCTGGCGCCGGACCGGAATGATACCGCGCCGACCGGCCGCTCCCTGGCCCGTGGGCCACCTGCCGGGTACCGGCGCAGCCCCTCTGTGGAATATTGGGTAAAAATGGCCTCTAGCGCTTATTCAGCAAGCGCTAGCAGCTATCAAAATTGATAAACAGATGCTGCATCGCGCAGCCCCCGGCGCTGATTTGCCTGCGCCCGGGCTGCGGCGGGCGCAGGCCCAGCGGCCTCCTCGCCATCAGTGGGCAGTGTTGGTGCGCTGCACCAGCGCTTCAAACTCGGCCACGGGCACGGGCGGGCTCAGCAGATAACCCTGCCAGGCGTGGCAATGGTTGCGGGCCAGAAACTCGCGCTGCGCCTCGGTTTCCACCCCCTCGGCGATCACGCGCAGGCCCAGGCTGGTGGCCAGCGCCACCACGGTGCGGGCAATGGCCGCGTCGTTGGGGTCGGTAAGCACGTCGCGCACAAAGCTCTGGTCGATCTTGAGCTGATCAAGCGGCAGGCGCTTGAGGTAGGCCAGCGACGAATACCCCGTGCCAAAGTCGTCCAGCGAAAACCCCAGCCCGTAAGCGCGCAGCTGGCCCATCTTCTCGATGGTGTCCTCTACATCCTCCAGCAACAGCCCTTCGGTCAATTCGAGCTTGAGGCGGTGCCCGTCGGCACCCGCGCCCGCCAGCGCCGCCAGCACCTGGGGCACGAAACCGGCCTGGTGAAACTGGCGCGGGCTCACATTGACGGCCAGGCTCAGCGCGGCCAGGCCGGGCTGCTGCGCCCACAGCGCCAGGCGCTCGCAGGCCGACTTGAGCACCCATTCACCCAGCGGCAGGATCAGGCCCGACTCTTCGGCCAGCGGAATGAACTGGGCCGGCGAGATAAAGCCGTTGCTTGGGTGGCGCCAGCGCAGCAGCGCCTCAGCGCCGGTGATGCGGCCATGCTCGATCTGCGGCTGGTAATACAGCTCGAACTGGCTCTGGGCCAGCCCGGCGCGCATGTCCAGCTCCATGGCGGCCCGCGCGCTCACGGCGGCCTGCATCTGCGGGTCGTAAAAACGCAAGGTGTCGCGCCCCGCCGACTTGGCCTGGTACATGGCCAGGTCGGTGCGCTGAAGCAGCTCGTCCACGGTTTCGCGCAGGCCACTGAAGACGGTGATGCCCATGCTCAGCGAGCTGTGGTGGGCCTCGCCATCCACCTCGTAGGGCGCGCGCAAGGCCGACAGGATCTTCTGGCCGGTTTCCTCGCTGCGCGCGGCCGCCTCTTCGGGGTTGTCGCCCAGGTCTTCCAGCACCACCACAAATTCATCGCCACCCTGGCGGGCCACCGTGTCGTCCTCATGCACGCAGTCGCGCAGCCGCTTGGCCACCTGCAGCAGCAGGGCATCGCCACGCTCGTGGCCCCGGGTTTCATTGAGGGTCTTGAAGTTGTCGAGGTCCAGCAGCAGCAAGGCGCCGCTGCGCTGGTGCCTGGCGCTGGTGGCCAGCGCCTGCTGCAGCCGGTCCCGCAGCAGGCGGCGATTGGGCAGGTGGGTGAGCGGGTCGTAGAAGGCCAGGTAGCGGATTTCCTCTTCGTCGGCCTTGCGCTGGCTGAGATCCACCAGGGTGAAAAGGTGGCCGCCGTCCACGATGACACCGGCAATTTCCACGGTGCGCTGCTGGCCGTCCTTGCAGTGGATGGTGTATTCACCCGAGGCAATGGTGCCGTCGCCTTCGATGGCCTTGGCGCGCGCTGCCATCCAGGTAGTGCGGGCTTGCTCGCGGTATTGCACGTCGGGGTACACCGTGGGCCACCAGTCTTCGCCCCTGGGAATGTCGTCTTCGGTGTAGCCGCAGATCTGCACAAACTGGTCGTTGCGAAACTTCATGAGCCCGTCTGCCTGCACCAGGCACACACCCACCGGCAGGCGCTGCAAAATGCCGCGCAGGCGCAGCTCGCTGCCGCGCAGGCTGTCTTCCATCTGCTTGCGTTCGGTGATGTCCTGCACCACGGCGATGTGAAAGCCGGGCGGCTCGCCCGGCGCCCACATCGAAGACACGGTGAGGTCCACCCACAGGGTGTGGCCATCCTGATGGAAATAGCGCTTTTCCATGTGGTACTCGGATATTTCGCCGGCTTTCAGGCGCTCCAGGCGGGCCAGGTCCACCACCAGGTCTTCGGGGTGGCTGATGCTCTGAAAATCGGTCTTGCACATCTGCGCCACCGAGTAGCCGACGATGTCGGCATATTTTTGATTGACGCGCACAAACCGCCCGGTCTGCGTGTCGATTTGCGCCATTCCCACGGCCGCCTGCCGGAACACGGCGCTGAGACGATCTTCGCTCTGGCGGCGCGCATCGTCGGACGATTGCGCTTGCGCCAGGGCCAGCGCACGCTGGCGCCCCAGCAACACCACCATAGCCGCCAGCAGCGCTGAAAAAAGCGTCCCCGTCAGGGCGACCAGCGCCGGCAGGCGCCGCTCGGAGGGCGAGAGGTAGTCCTTGGCGGGAAAGAAACTCAGGCGCCAGCGGCGGTCGTGCACCTGGATATCCACCTCGTGCAGCGTTGCCGAGGCCAGTGGCACACCTGTCAGCGCCAGCAGGGGAAGCCCCTTTTGGTCGTTGTCGCCACCACCGTCCAGGGCACCGGCCTCGCCATCGCCCGGGACATGCACCGCGCCACGGTCGGCAATCGACACGGCGATGCCATCCATATAACCGAGCGCGCGCAGACTTCCCACCAGGTCATGCACCCGGATGGTGGAGGCCACCGCACCCACAAAAGGCGGTGTCCCGCCCGGCTGGGCCGCGCCAAAAACGGGCGCCCGCAGCACAAAGGCCGTGCGGTGTTCTTTTTCTTGCAGCAGATCGAAAGGGGCAGACACCACCGTCTTCCCACTGTCGCGGCTGTAGTGCATGGCCGCCAGATTGGCGGGCTGGACACTGATGTCCAGGCCCAGCAGGCCCCTGCTGCCTTCCTCGGGCCACAGGTACTCCACCACAAAATACTCGGGGCGCGCCCCCGCGGGGTGAATGGCAAAATCAGGCAGCCCCTGTGGGTTGACCGACGTGTCGGCCCGCACGCGTGCCTCGAACGCGGTGCGCTGGTCGGCCGTTACATAGCGAACGAAAGCCAGGTTGCGCACCCCGGGGTAGCGCTGGCGCACATCCAGTTCGCGGGCGGCACGCTCAAACTCGGCGCGGCTGAGCACGGGGTTGACCATGAACAGGCTGCGCAGGCCATTGACGATTTCGGTGTGTGTGGCCATGCGCTGGGCCAAGGCGTCCGAAAATGCACGCGCTTCCTGCAGAAAACGGGCCTCGGAGATCGTTGCCACCGACCGCGCCTGCTGCTGTGCCAGCCACAATGTTGTCAAAAGCCCCGCAATGGCAACGGCAAAACCGAGCAGCCAATGCCGGTGGCGGAGCGGGTTACCAGTGAATACCATCAAAATTTGAAGCGTTGCAGTGTGACAGGCAGGTGATGGAGCGCCAAAAACCCAAGGAAACCGGCCCCGAGAATAGCGGCAATTTCTGGCCCGCCCTTGCTGCAGTGGCACAAAGCAACGCGCAAGGCATTGTCTGCACACCCCGCATGGCAACCCCACGCCCATTCGTGCGCAGGCACAATGGGTCCGTCACTCGCACCCCACAGCGCCCCATGCCTGCTTTTCATCCGGTCTGCCGGAATTTTTTGTCTCTGCGATGAAGACCCTTGCCCCCCCGAACATCGTGGACCTGCTGCTCGACGCCATATGCATCGTCAAGGCCGACAGTTCCATCGTGTATGTCAGTCCGGCATTCGAGCGAATCTTTGGCTATGCCCCCGAAGAGGTCATTGGCAGGCGCATGCTGGACATGTTGCACCCGGAAGATCGCCCCGCCACCCAGAGCCAGGCAGAACGCGTGACCGAAGGCCAGCTCCAGCTGCATTTCGAGAACCGCTATGTGCGCAAGGATGGGCAGATCGTCCATATCCGCTGGACGGCACGCTGGGTAGACGACCAGCAGGTGCGCCTGGCGGTGGCACACGACATCACCGAACGCAAGCACACCGAATCGCTGCAGGCGGCCATCTATTCCATCTCGGAGGCCGCGCAGGCGGCAGAAGACCTGGTTTCGCTGTTTGCGCACATCCACCAAACCATCGGCACGCTGCTGCCTGCCTCCAATTTCTCGGTGGCGCTGCACGACCACCTGACCGACACGGTCAGCTTTCCGTACCACGTGAACGAGCGCCATCCGCCCCCCGCAACCCGCCCACTGGATGCAGATGCCCTGTGCTCGCACGTCATCCGCAACGGGCAGACGCTGCTGCTCACCCCCGACACCCTGCCCCCCTCGGCGCCGCACATGGCAGCTGCCCCCCGGCCGCTTTACTGGCTGGGTGTTCCGCTGCACACCCAGGCGGGCGTGATGGGCGCGCTGGTGCTGCAAGGCTACTCCGAGGAGGCGCGTTACTCGCATCGGGACAAAGAGCTGCTGCAGTTCGTCTCGACCCAGGTGGCGTCCGCCATAGAGCGCACCCAGATGCGCAATCGACTGCAGCAGATGGCGCAGTACGACCAGCTTACGCACCTGCCCAACCGCCAGCTGTTTCTCGACCGCCTGAAAACCGCGCTGACCCGGGCGCAACGCGACCAGACCCTGCTGTCGCTGCTGTTTGTGGACCTGGACCGCTTCAAGCAGGTGAACGACACACTCGGCCACGCAATGGGAGACTTGCTGCTGCAGCGCGTGGCGCAGCGCCTGCTGGAATGCGTGCGTGCCTCGGACACGGTGGCGCGCCTGGGCGGCGACGAGTTCGTCTTGCTGGTCGAAAGCGGCCATGCGGTCGAACATGCCACAGCGGTGGCAGAAAAAATCCTGGCCGCCTTCAACCAACCTTTTGATCTGGATGGCAACCAGGTCCCCATGTGGCCCAGCATCGGCATTTCCATCTACCCGGACCACGGCAGCGACGAAAGCCTGCTGCTCAGCCATGCCGACACAGCGATGTACCAGTCCAAGAAAAGCGGCGGCAACCAGGTGCGCATCGCCGACCCCACCGGTCGGACCGGCATGGCGCCGCAGGACCCGTCGCAGCCTGATACGCCCCACTGACAGGCTCTGGATATCTTGCTGCGGCGCAGTGGTGGCAAAAGTGGCAGTAGTGGCAGCAACGAAAGTTCCCCAGCAACGTCGCAATGCCCCCACGGCTTGAGGGCCCGGCGCAGCGCACCCATGCTGCGCGGACGGCAAATCCCGTATTTTCGGCCTTTCCCTACCCTTCGCGAGCCCTGCAACATGCTTTATGCCAGCCTGAAACTGATTCACCTTTTGTCCATCGTCGTCTGGGTCGGCGGCATGGTGTTTGCCCACTTTTTCCTGCGCCCCGCCACCCAGGCGCTGGAGCCCGCAGTGCGCGTGCGGCTCATGCACGACGTGCTTGAGCGCTTCTTTGCCGCCGTGCTGGTGGCCGTGGTGCTGATGCTGGCCAGCGGCGTGTGGATGATCGGCAACTTCGCACGCCAGGTCGTGCAATCGGGTGGCAGCTTTGCCATGCCGCTGGGCTGGACTGTGATGGCCACGCTCGGCCTGGTGATGGTGGCCATCTTCGGCCACATCCGCTTCGCCCTGTACAAACGCCTGCAACGCGCCGTCGCCGCCACCGACTGGCCCACTGGCGGCAAAGCGCTGATCGGCATCCGCACCTGGGTGGGCATCAACCTCGCTCTGGGCGTGCTCACGGTGGCGGTGGCACTGCTGATGTAATCAGCCCTCTTACTGGCCCTCTTGCCAGTCCTGCCACCTGCCCCGTTCCAGCCCGATTGCCACACGCAGCCCTGCCCGCCAAGGCCGCGCCATGCAGGCTGTCGGCAATGGCTGACACAACGGCAAGCCATGCACCTGCGTGCCCCGGCCCGCAGTTCGAGAAGAATGCAGTGATTCACCCTCACCAGGAAACACCATGTCACTTTCGCTGATTCTTCTTATCGTCCTGATCCTCATTCTGGTCGGTGCCTTGCCCACCTGGGGCCACAGCCGCTCATGGGGCTACGGGCCCAGCGGCGGCCTGGGTCTGGTGGTGCTGATTTTGGTGGTGTTGCTGCTCATGGGCAAAATCTGAAGCACGCCAAAGCGGCCTGAAGGCACACGCCACCCGGGCGGGCTACACGCTTGCCCAAGGCGTGCAGCAACCCCGTCGCCCAAAGCCGTCCGCCCGTCTTTTCGCTCGGGCCTGGCCTGGCCCACTTCGGGCCGGGCCTTTTGTTGTTGGGGTCGCGCTCAGCAGCTCTTGGGTTGAAGCAGATTAAAAATCAAATGAAATATGGCGTTAGCCCTTATGGGATAAGCGCGAGCAGCTATTGATTAAATAGTGTTTATCTGCGGCAACAGCAGCCCTTGCTTGGCCGCCACAGCCTCACGCAAGAAGGCCCAGGTGGCCTGCATTCGGGCCACATGCTTGTTGTCGCCGGGCATGGACATCCAGAACGTGCGCTGAAACCGCGCCACGCCCGGCAACACCGGTATCAGCGCCGGGTCTTGCGCTGCCACGAACGCAGGCAACACCGCCAGCCCCGCCCCAGCCCGCGCCGCCTCGTACTGCGCCAGGATGCTGGTGCTGCGCAGCGCAAAGTGTGCGGGGCGGTGCAGCTCATCCAGAATCTGCAGCTCTTTGCTGAACAGCAGGTCGTCCACATAGCTGATGAAGGTGTGGCCACGCAGGTCGTCGGCCGTGCAGATGGGGGCGTGGCGCTCCAGGTAGCTGCGCGCACCGTAGAGCTGCAACACGTAGTCGGTCAGCTTGACCACCAGCACCGCACCGCGCGCCGGGCGCTCCAGCGAGATGACGATGTCGGCCTCGCGCCGCGACAGGTGCACCAGGCGCGGCAGTGCCAGCAGGTCTACCACCAGCCCGGGGTGGCTTAGCGCAAAGCGCGCCAGTTGCGGCGCCAGAATCAGGTTGCCAAAACCCTCCGTGGTGCCAATGCGCACCAGGCCGTGCAGGCCCTGGCGCACGCCAGGCGCAGCATTTTCCACGGCCAGAAAGGCGGCTTCCATGGCCTCGACCTGCGGCAGCAGCGCGCGCCCAGCCTCGGTGAGCCGATGGCCGCCCGCCTCGCGCGCAAACAGGGCGGCGCCCACCTGCTTTTCCAGCGCCTGCAGGCGCCGGGCCACGGTGGTGTGGTCCACCGCCAGGCGCCGCGCCGCACCCACCAGCGTGCCGGCACGGGCCAGTTCCAGAAAATAGCGCAGGTTGTCCCAATCCATGGCGGTCTCCGTGCGGCAGCCCAAGGGCCTACCGATCTGCAAATTTGCAAAATACAACCATTCCATTGTCTCTTGCACTGGTACTTTTGCACCAACGCCGTTCATGACGTCAGCAGTCGTTCGCGTGGATGAATCCTCCCGGCGACAACTTGCCGTCAGTCGCCAATTGACGCAAAATGCGCCAATCAGGAGATCCTTATGGCATCCACCCCGTTTGCATCGGTCAAGCTTCCCAACACCCTCGTCGAGCAGGCCCGCCAGGCTGCGCAGCCCATGCGCCGCTCGGTGGCCAGCCAAATTGAATACTGGGCCACGCTGGGCCAGATCGTGGAGCACACCGGCCTGAGCGTGCAAGAAGCACGCTCCGCCATCGAGCAATATGAAGCCGCGCCCCGCGCGCAGGCCACGGCTCCCACCTCGGTGGACGCGCTGACCGCCCGGCTGCTGGCTGCGCAAACCAGCGGCTCGCTGGCCCAGCGCGTGCGCGAAGTGGTGCGTGCAAACCAGACCCACGCAGCCTGAGCACATGGCACGGCCCCACACCGCAGCGCCCCCGCCGCTGTGGTTCCATCTGCTCGCCGGCCCCAATGGCGCGGGCAAGTCCACCCTCTACCGCGCTTTGGTGCGCGAAGGCTTGCTGGGCCCGCCGCTGGAATTCGTGAACGCCGACCTGTACGAGCGCGAATATCTGCAGCACATCGCCAATGCCCAGGAGCGCTCTGAAGCCGCCCGCGCCTGGGCCGACGCGCGCCGCGCACGCCTGCTTGCAGATCGCACGCCGTTTGCAAGTGAAACCGTGTTCTCCCACCCGTCCAAACTGGCATTGATCAAAGAAGCGCAGCGCCACGGCTTTACCGTTGCGCTGTACATCGTGGCGCTGGACGACCCGGCCCGCCTGCTCGACCGTGTGGCGCAGCGCGTGCGCGAAGGCGGCCACCCTGTGACGCCCGAACGCATCCTGGCGCGCTACCCGCGCACCATGGCCCACCTCACGCAGGCCGTGCAATGGGCCGATGCGGCCTACCTTTACGACGCCATGGACGTGACCGAAGGCGGCCCACGCCTGGTGGCCGTTCGCACCGCCAGTGCCACCACGACACTGGCAGCTCGCCTGCCCGCTTGGGCGCAACGCGTGCTGGGTACAGCCGGGACTGAATAGCACCGTAAAAATCCAATAAAAATGCCTTTGGCGCTTACAAATAAGCCGTCTACAGCTATTTTTTCAGGAGCAAATGGGTAAGCCACCACCCGGTGCCACAGCAAAGGCACGGCCGCAGGCAAAAGGTGATGCAGTTGGCCCCGGCCCATGGCGGTCTCCATGCGGCATCCCAGGCGGTCCGAACTGTGCAAATTTGCAAATCTCAGGTGCGTTATTGTCTCTTGTGCAGATAATTTCGCACAGCTACCATGCGTGCAGACGGCAGTGTTGCCGCCCCGTTTTATTCAGGAGACAAACCCCATGGATGCATCCACCGCCGTCAAGGCCCCCACCGTCAAGCTGCTGATCGGCGGCAAGTTCGTCGAATCCAAGACCACCGAATGGCGCGACGTGGTCAACCCCGCCACGCAGCAGGTGCTGGCGCGCGTGCCGTTTGCCACGCAGGACGAGATCAACGCCGCCGTGGCCTCCGCCAAGGAAGCCTTCAAGACTTGGAAGAAGACCCCCATCGGCGCACGCGCCCGCATCTTCCTCAAGCTCCAGCAGCTCATCCGCGAAAACATGGGCGAGCTGGCCGCCATGCTGACGGCCGAACAGGGCAAGACCCTGCCCGACGCCGAAGGCGACGTGTTCCGCGGCCTCGAAGTGGTGGAGCATGCCGCCAGCATCGGCAACCTGCAGCTGGGCGAGCTGGCCAACAACGTGGCTGGCGGCGTGGACACCTACACCCTGCTGCAGCCCCTGGGCGTGTGCGCCGGCATCACCCCGTTCAACTTCCCGGCGATGATTCCGCTGTGGATGTTCCCGATGGCCATTGCCACGGGCAACACGTTTGTGCTCAAGCCTTCCGAACAAGACCCGATGGTCACCATGCGCCTGTGCGAACTGGCGCTGCAGGCCGGCGTGCCGCCCGGCGTGCTGAACGTGATCCACGGCGGCGAAATGGCCGTGAACGCCATCTGCGACCACCCGGACATCAAGGCCGTGTCGTTTGTCGGCTCCACCAAGGTGGGCACGCATGTATACAACCGCGCCACCCTCAACGGCAAGCGCGCGCAGTGCATGATGGGCGCGAAGAACCACGCCATCATCCTGCCCGACGCCAACAAGGAGCAGACCCTCAACGCCATCGCCGGTGCCTCGTTCGGCGCCGCCGGCCAGCGCTGCATGGCCCTGCCCGTGGTGGTGCTGGTGGGTGAAGCGCAGAAGTGGATTCCCGACCTGGTGGCCAAGGCCAAGACGCTCAAGATCAGCGGCGGCACCGAAAAGGGCACCGATGTGGGCCCCGTCATCTCGTGCGCCGCACTGTCACGCATCGAAGGCCTGATCGAGCGCGGCATTGCCGATGGCGCCACGCTGGAACTCGACGGCCGCAAGCCCAACGTGCCCGGCTACGAAAAGGGCAACTTCGTCGGCCCGACCATCTTCAGCGGCGTCAAGCCCGGCATGGCCATCTATGACCAGGAAATCTTCGGCCCCGTGCTGGCCCTGGTAGCAGCCGCCAACCTGGACGAGGCCATCGAGTTCATCAACGCCAACCCCAACGGCAACGGCACGGCCGTGTTCACGCAAAGTGGCGCCGCGGCACGCAAGTTCCAGGAAGAGATCGATGTGGGCCAGGTGGGCATCAACGTGCCCGTGCCCGTGCCCGTGCCGCTGTTCTCGTTCTCCGGCTCGCGCGCTTCCAAGCTGGGCGACCTGGGCCCCTACGGCAAGCAGGTCATCCTGTTCTACACCCAGACCAAGACCGTGACGGCGCGCTGGTTTGACGACAGCACCGCAGGCCAGGGCGTGAACACGACCATCAGCCTGAAATGAAACACCCCCCAGAGGCCCTTCGGGCCTTCCCCCCGCTCTCGCAGCGCTGCGCGCTGCGGGCAGGCGGACGCTCCCGGCGCGGCGGGGCGGCCCTTGCGCGGAAGCCCGGGCCTGGGTTGCCCCCGGTGTATGCGACGCGGGCGGCGCGCAGCGCTAGTGATAGCTGAAATGATGGCGGGCTGTCAGCCGCTGGTCATCGCCGCCCTGCTTGCCTTGCAGGCGGGGGGCGCCTGGGCACAGGCGGGTGCCGCCTGCCGCCCGGGCGGCACCACCGCCGAGGCCAATGCCTGCGCGGTGCAGGATTTTCAGGCGGCAGACACCACGATAGCCGTGCTGTATGCCGACGTGATGCGCGCCCTGTCGGCCCACGAGCGCCCGCAGCTGCGCCAGGAGCACAGCGCCTGGCAGCGCGAACGCATCAGCCGCTGCAAGCAGGCCACGCGCGCCACCGAGCAGCAGCCCGATGGCCCCCGCCTCTACCATGAGTGCCTGACGCGCGAAACGCAGCAACGGCGCCAGGGCATCATGCGCTGGCTGAGCGCCGACACGCCTGCAAAGCCCTGAGAGGCTGAGAGTTTTTCACCCATCCCTTTCGTCGCCAGACCCAGCGAGATTCCCCATGGACTTTGAACTCACCGAAGAACAACGCGCCTTTGCCCAGACCGCACGCGACTTCGCCCTGGCCGAACTGGCCCCCCACGCCGCGCACTGGGATGCCGAGGGCATCTTCCCCAAAGAGGCGATTGCCAAGGCGGGCGAACTGGGCTTTTGCGGCCTGTACGCCCCCGAAGCCGCCGGCGGCCTGGCCCTGCCCCGGCTCGACGCCACGCTGGTGTTCGAAGAAATGGCGGCCGTGGACCCCAGCACCACCGCCTTCATCACCATCCACAACATGGCCACCTGGATGCTCGGCACCTGGGCCCAGCCCGAGGTGCGCGACCACTGGGGCCCGCTGCTCACCACCGGCGAAAAGCTAGCCAGCTACTGCCTGACCGAGCCCGGCGCAGGCTCGGACGCCGCTTCGCTCAAGACGCGCGCCGAACTGGTGGGTAACGAATACGTCATCAACGGCAGCAAGGCCTTCATCAGCGGCGCGGGCGCCACCGATGTGCTGGTGCTCATGGCCCGCACGGGCGATGCGCAATCGGGCGCCGCCGGCATCAGCGCCTTTGCCGTGCCGGCCAACCTGCCCGGCATCCACTACGGCAAGAAAGAAGAAAAAATGGGCTGGAACAGCCAGCCCACGCGCACCATCAGCTTCGACAACGTGCGCATCCCCGCCGACCACCTGCTGGGCCGCGAAGGCGAAGGCTTCAAGATCGCGATGAAAGGCCTGGACGGCGGCCGCATCAACATCGCCACCTGCTCGGTGGGCGCGGCGCAGGGCGCGCTCAACGCGGCGCAGCAGTACATGCACGACCGCAAGCAGTTTGGCAAATCCATCGCGAGCTTTCAGGCCCTGCAGTTCAAGCTGGCCGACATGGCCACCGAACTCGTGGCCGCACGCCAGATGGTGCGCCTGGCCGCCAGCAAGCTCGACGCCGGCGCGCGCGATGCCAGCACCTATTGCGCCATGGCCAAGCGCTTCGCCACCGATGCGGGCTTCAACGTGGTCAACGAGGCCCTGCAACTGCACGGCGGCTACGGCTACATCCGCGAATACCCGCTGGAACGCCTGATGCGCGACGCGCGCGTGCACCAGATCCTCGAAGGCACGAACGAAATCATGCGCGTCATCATTGCGCGGCGCATGCTGGAAGGCGACGCACCGGATGCCATTCGCTAGCTTTTTAATAGCCCTCTGCGCTTATCCATAAACCACCAGCGGCCTATTTCATCTAAAACATGCCCGCCCGCCCCTTCAGCGACGAAACCCTGCACCTGATCGACGCCGTGCGCGCCGCGCTGGCGCAGCGCAGCGATGTGGAGGAACGCACCCTGTTTGGCAGCTACTGCTTTTTTGTGGACGGCAAGCTGTGCATGGGCGTCAAGGGCGACGAACTGCTGGTGCGCCTGCCGCCCGCACGACACGCCGAGTTTCAGGAGATGCAGAACACGCGCGAGCTATCGCCCCAGGGCAAGATGCAGGGCTACTTCTGGATCGAGCCCAACGGCTACGCCACACGGGTGCAGTGGAATTTCTGGCTGCACGAAGCCCTGGCCTACAACCCGCAGGCCAAGGCCACGCCACCGCGCAAACGTGCGGCAGCCGGCCCGCAGCCACCCCCAACGCCGCCCACCCCCAGCGGCAAGCGCCACAGCATTTTTGGCGACGACTCTCTGTAGCTTCAAGAATTTTTAGCCTCTAGCCCTTATCCATAAAGCGTTGGCAGCTATCAAATTCATAACAATTTCCGACCCATCACCCACATCACCACAAGGAGACAACACCATGAAAATCGCATTCATAGGCCTCGGAAACATGGGCGGCCCCATGGCCCTGAACCTGCTCAAGGCAGGCCACGAAATCCAGGCGTTTGACCTGTCAAAACCCGCCTGCGACAAGCTGGCCGCCGACGGCGTGGCCATTGCCGCCAGCGCCAACGCCGCAGTGCAAGGCGCCGAGGCCATCATCACCATGCTGCCCGCCAGCCAGCATGTGGAAGCGCTGTTTTTGGGCAGCAACGGCCAGAGCGGCCTGCTGGCCCACATCGCCAAGGGGGCACTGGTGATCGACAGCTCCACCATCGCCGCCGCCACATCGCAAAAAGTGGCCCAGGCCGCCCAGGCGCAAGGCGTTGACTTCATCGACGCCCCCGTTTCTGGTGGCACCGGTGGAGCCATTGCAGGCACCCTCACCTTCATGGTGGGCGGCACGGCTCCCGCACTGGAACGCGCCCGCCCCCTGCTCGAAAAAATGGGCGCCAACATCTTCCACGCCGGAGCCGTGGGCGCAGGCCAGACCGCCAAGATCTGCAACAACATGCTGCTCGGCATTTTGATGGTGGGCACCAGCGAGGCCATCGCCCTAGGCGTGGCCAACGGCCTCGACCCCAAGGTGCTCTCCGAAATCATGCGCCGCAGCTCGGGCGGCAACTGGGCGCTGGAAAAGTACAACCCCTTCCCCGGCGTGCACGAAAACGCCCCCGCCAGCAAGGGCTACACCGGCGGCTTCGGCACCGACCTGATGCTGAAAGACCTGGGCCTTTCGCAGGAAAACGCCACGGCCGTCAAAGCCAGCACCCCGCTGGGCGGCATGGCCCGCGCCATCTACGCGGCGCACAGCATTGCAGGGCATGGCGGCGAGGATTTCTCGAGCGTGATCAAGATGTTGCAGAAGAAGCAGGCGTAACTGAGTTTTCTGTAAGCCGATCACAATGCGGGTGCTGTAGCATGTAGTTACAGCACCCGTTGTCATTTTTCGACTGCAAATTTTTAGGTTTGCCTAAATAGCGGCAAGCCGCAAAACCCCAGGGAAAACTCGACGTGCACTGTTTTTATCCGACGAGTGTGAGTTGAACTGCAGTCGTCTAATTCTAGTTAGCCTGCGAAAAACCCGCTTTATTTAGTCCCATGTTTTATTCACCGGCGTTTATCTTCTCAAGCGGTTATCTGCTGGGTTTTTGCCGTGTGCCGGGCTTCGCCTTGGGGTGCTGCGCCAGTTTCAAGCGTTTTTGGCCTCTAGCCCTTGTGCAGCAAGCGCTACCAGCTAT
>NZ_NCFM01000057.1:0-13158 GCF_002281195.1 Acidovorax sp. 35-64-16
AGGAAAGTCAATGAAATCAACGGTCTACCCAGACCACCCCCGCGCCAGTGCTAGCTTTGCGTACCGTCACTTATTGCACTGAAAACGAGGAGACCCCTTCGACGAGCACATCGGGTGGTTTCTGGGCAGCCAGGGCACCGGGCCGCTGAGCGAGGCCGACCAGCGCCTGATCTGGTCGGCGATCCTGCTTCAGGTCTTGCCTAGCGGAACACGCTGACCGCTTCGACCAGACGTCTGGTTTGCTGCTGCAGGCTGGCCGAGGCCGCTGCACCCTGCTCGACCAGGGCCGAGTTCTGTTGCGTCACCTGGTCGAGGTGGCCCACCGCCTGGCTCACCTGCTGGATGCCACCGCTTTGCTCGATGGTGGCCGCACTGATCTCGCTGATCAGGTCGGACACGCGGCTGACCTGCTGGACGATGTCGTCCATGGTCTTGCCGGCGTCGTTCACCAGGCGCGAGCCGGCTTCCACCTTGTCCACGCTCGCGCCGATCAGGCCCTTGATTTCCTTGGCGGCTGCGGCGCTGCGTTGCGCGAGGTTGCGCACCTCGCCGGCCACCACCGCAAAGCCACGGCCTTGTTCACCGGCGCGCGCCGCTTCCACCGCCGCGTTGAGCGCGAGGATGTTGGTCTGGAACGCAATGCCGTCGATCACGCCGATGATGTCGGCGATCTTGCGCGAGCTCTCGGTGATGTCGGTCATGGTGGTGACCACCTGCGCCACCGCATGACCGCCGCGCGAGGCCGCTTCGCTGGCCGTGCCCGAGAGCTGGTTGGCCTGGCGCGAGGTGTCGGCGTTCTGCCGCACGGTGGCCGTCATCTGTTCCATGGAGGCGGCGGTTTCCTGCAGGCTGGAAGCGGCCTGCTCGGTGCGCTGGCTCAGGTCGTTGTTGCCCTGGGCGATTTCGCTCACGGCGGTCTGCACCGTGAGCACCTGCGCGCTCACGTCGTCGATCAGCCAGCGGAACATCAGGCCGAGCTGGCTGATGCTGCGCAGCGTCATGCCGATCTCGTCCACCCGGTCCATGTGGGCGGCCTTCTGGCTCTCGCCGCTGGCCACGCGCAGGGCCTGCGTGCGCAGCGCTTCGAGCGGGCCGGCGATCTGGCTCTCCAGAAACCATGCTGCCAGGCCCACCGCGACGGTGGACAGCCCGGCGAATTCGGCCCATTGCACACCGCTCAGACCGAGCGCCCAGGAGCCACCCAACATGGCGCCCAGCAGGCCGATCAGTGGCAGCCGGATGCGGGTGCGCACCCGCATGGTCTTGAACATGGAGGTGAAGCCCATGAGGCCGGTGCGCAGCAGCAGCCCCTTGTGCAGCTTGAGGTGGCTGGCGCGGCCTTCGCGCATGTCGGCATACAGGCGCTCGGCGCCGGCGATTTCCTCTTTCGTGGCCTTGGTGCGCACCGACATGTAGCCCTGGTGCTGGCCATTGCGGATCACCGGGGTGGCGTTGGCGCGAACCCAGTAGTGGTCGCCGTTCTTGCGGCGGTTTTTCACCAGCGCGGTCCACGGCTCGCCGCCCTTGAGCGTGGCCCACATGTCGCCAAAGGCTTCCTTGGGCATGTCGGGGTGGCGCACCAGGTTGTGCGGCTGGTTCTGGATTTCTTCCAGCGTGAACCCGCTCACGTCCACGAACGCCGCGTTGGCGTAGGTGATGTGGCTCTGCGTGTCGGTGGTCGACATCAGCGTGGCGTTGTCCGGGAATTCGTATTCGCGCTGGGTGACGGGGGTGTTCAGTCGCATGAAGGGCTCCAGATCTTTGAGGTTGTGCGTTCATATCGACCTGCCCCTGCGCGCCTTGTGTAGGGAAAGCTGGACACCTGTGCATTGCACAGACGAAAAAAAGGGGCCTTTCGGCCCCTTCCTTGTGGGTTTGGCGCCATCACGCCAGATCGAAGCGGTCCAGGTTCATGACCTTGTTCCAGGCCGCCACGAAGTCGCGCACGAACTTCTGCTGCGCGTCGGCGCTGGCATACACCTCGGCCAGTGCCCGCAGCTGGGAGTTGGAGCCGAAGACCAGGTCCACCACGGTGGCCGTGCCCTTGGCCTGGCCGGTCGCGCGGTCGCGGCCTTCCAGCACGCCCGCAGCATTGGCCGACTTCTGCCAGGTGGTGCCCATGTCGAGCAGGTTGACAAAGAAGTCGTTGGTCAGCGTCTCGGGCCGTTGGGTGAACACGCCGTGGGCGGCTTGCCCCACGTTCGCGTTCAGCGCACGCAGGCCACCCACCAGCACGGTCATCTCGGGTGCGGTCAGCGTGAGCAGGTTGGCCTTGTCAAGCAGACGCTCGGCAGCCGTCGACTCGAAACCCTTGCGTGCGTAGTTGCGAAAGCCGTCCACCACGGGCTCCAGCGGCGCGAAGGAGTGCACGTCGGTCTGGGCCTGGGTGGCGTCGGTGCGGCCGGGCGAGAACGGCACGGTCACGTTGTGGCCCGCCTTCTTCGCGGCGGCCTCGACCGCTGCACAGCCGCCCAGCACGATCAGGTCGGCCAGCGAGATCTTCTTGCCGCCGGCTTGCGCGGCGTTGAACGCCTGTTGCACAGACTCCAGCTTGGCGATCACCTTGGCCAGCTCGGCCGGCTGGTTGACTTCCCAGTCTTTCTGCGGCGCCAGGCGGATGCGTGCGCCGTTGGCACCGCCGCGCTTGTCGGAGCCGCGGAAGGTGGACGCCGAGGCCCACGCGGTGGAGACCAGTTGCGCGATGGACAGGCCGGAGGCCAGCAGCTGGGACTTCAGCGCAGCCACGTCCTGCTCGTTGACCAGCGGGTGGTCAACGGCGGGCACCGGGTCTTGCCAGATCAGCTCTTCTTTCGGCACCAACGGGCCGAGGTAGCGGGCGCGCGGGCCCATGTCGCGGTGCGTGAGCTTGAACCAGGCGCGTGCAAACGCGTCCGCCAGCTTTTGCGGGTTGGCCATGAAATCGCGCGAGATCTTTTCATAGACCGGGTCCATGCGCATGGCCATGTCGGCTGTGGTCATGGTGGTGGCCTGGCGCTTGGTCGGGTCGTGTGCGTCGGGTGCCGTTGCCGCGTCGGGATTCCTGGACCTCCACTGGTGCGCGCCGGCGGGGCTCTTGGTCAGCTCCCACTCGTTGCCGAACAGCGTTTCGAAATAGCTGTTGTCCCAGGTCGTGGGCGTCGGGGTCCAG
Source organism: Acidovorax sp. 35-64-16 (assembly GCF_002281195.1). NCBI lineage: Bacteria > Pseudomonadati > Pseudomonadota > Betaproteobacteria > Burkholderiales > Comamonadaceae > Acidovorax > Acidovorax sp. 35-64-16. The sequence goes on from NZ_NCFM01000057.1 coordinate 3,149, forward strand.
GGGCCTTCGATGCCGCTGGTGATGGCGTGGGCGCCCTTGCCGCTGCCAAAGCTGTTCTTCCAGCCCAGACCTTGCTCTTCGATGCCGGCGCCTTCGGGCTCGGCGCCCACGTACTTGCCCGGATCGGCCGCGCCGTGGGACTTGCCGAAGGTGTGGCCACCGGCGGTGAGCGCCACGGTTTCTTCGTCGTTCATCGCCATGCGGGCGAAGGTCTCGCGCACGTCGCGCGCCGAGCCCAGCGGATCCGGATTGCCGTTGGGGCCTTCGGGGTTCACGTAGATCAGGCCCATCTGCACCGCGCCGAGCGGGTTCTCCAGCACGCGGTCACCGGTGTAGCGCTTGTCGCCCATCCACTCAGACTCGGGACCCCAGTACACCTCTTCGGGTTCCCACACGTCGGGGCGGCCGCCGGCAAACCCGAAGGTCTTGAAGCCCATGGACTCCAGGGCCACGTTGCCCGCAAGGACCATGAGGTCGGCCCACGAGAGCTTGCTGCCGTATTTCTGCTTGATCGGCCACAACAGGCGGCGCGCCTTGTCGAGGTTGCCGTTGTCGGGCCAGCTGTTGAGCGGCGCAAACCGCTGCATGCCGGCGCCTGCGCCTCCGCGCCCATCGGCAATGCGGTAGGTGCCCGCGCTGTGCCAGGCCATGCGGATGAAGAACGGTCCGTAGTGGCCGTAGTCGGCAGGCCACCAGTCCTGCGAGTCGGTCATCAACGCAGTCAGGTCCTTGACCACCGCATCGAGGTCGAGGCTTTTGAAGGCTTCAGCGTAGTCAAACGCTTCGTCCATCGGATCGGTCAGGGGGGAGTTCTGGTTGAGCAGCTTCACATTGAGCTGGTTGGGCCACCAGGTGGCGTTGGTCGCTGTGCCGGCAATCGCGTTTCGGGGAGCGCCGCCTGAGAAGGGGCATTGGGCTTCGGACATGGTGATCTCCTTTGTTGGGCGATGGGTGAGGGATCACTGTAGTGTTTGCGCCTTGATGGATCAACGCAATTTTGGCAATGAAAGCCATAGCGCCGGCGGGCCGACGCCCGCAGCCCCTCAGCGCATGTGCGGTTCGGACACCGCAGACAGGTTGTGCTGGTTGCCGCTGGTGGCGGCGCGCACGCTCAGGGGCTTGCGCGAGGTGAGGCCGCAGAGCCGCAGGGTCTCCGGGTCTTTGGCGCCGTTGAAAAACGCTTGCAATGCGAGGCGGAACACCAGCTCTTCGGGTGCGGCTTCGCTGAACAGCGTCATGCACGAAAAAAACTTCAGGTCGTCGGGTGCGCCCAGGATCTGGCTGGCCGATTTCCGGGTGTGGCTCAGCACGGCGGTGGTGCACTCGTGCAGGCGTGGGCCGAGCACCGGGTGTTTCTGGAAAGCCCGGGCTTCGTCGAGGCACTCGATGCCGTAGAACTGGGCGCGCTGGCTGCAGCCCAGGCCGCGGTGTTGCGGGAACACGAACCAGATCCAGTGGCTCTGTTTGCAACCCGCCTTGAGCTCCTCCAGCGCCCGGTCGTAGACAGGCGCCTGAGCATCGAGAAAGCGTTGGAGGTTCATGTGACGGCACTGCGCTGATGCGAAATAACGAACCTATCACGCACGCGTGCCGTCGCCCACCACAGGTGGGGGATGAGGCGACCTGCGGTGCTGTCAGTCGGCCATCAGTGCGGGCAACGACAGCGTGCTCGCCACATCGGGTTGGTTGGGGAGCAGCAGCCGCAAGCCGGCCTCGGTGGCCCAGCGCTGCATCTCGCCGTTGGTCTGGCTGCGTGCGATAACGCGGTTGGTGGCGTCGAGCAGCGTGCTCTGGCCTTGCAGCGCGACGAAGCCGAGGTTGATGCCCAGTGAACGCTGGAAGTCGGCAAGCTGCACCGGGCTGGCAGGTTGCATCAGTCGGCGCGCGTCCACTGCGGTGCTGGTCATGAGCATGGCGTCCACGCGGCCCGTGTCGAGCGCGCTCCAGGGGTCTTCGCGCTGCCCCATCGAGACCATGCTGGTGTGCAGATAGCCGCCCCGGTACATGGAGATCAGGGTGCCTTCGAGTGTGCCGGCCACCGCGCCCACCTTGCGTCCGCGAAGATCGGCCAGGGTGCGCACGGGCGCTTGCCCCGGCCGCTGCGCGATGGACAGCGCCGTGCCCTGGTAAGGGCGGCTGGCCACCAGCGTACCGAGCGGCACGAAGGGGCGGTCGCGCTGGCGTTTGGCGCCGGGGTAATCGGGTGTCTTGAAGCGCTCGCGGGTGGGGGCGCCGAGGTCGCTGGCCAGCAGCGGGAAGCCGCTCACCAGATCACAGATGCCGGCGGAGAGCAGGGCGTTCACCTCGTGGGTGAGCATCGTCTCTTTCTCCACCTCGGACTCGAACGGCACCACGCGCAGCTCGCGCCCGAGTTCGCTGGCAATCGCCCGCGCCAGCAGCACATCAAAGCCGGCCACCTGGCCTTTGGTCCGGTAGGAGAGCGGCGCGTTGTCTTCGCTCATGCACACGGTCAGTGGCTCGGCGGCGTGGGTGGCGAATGCGCTCAGGCCCAACAACACGCCGCACAGGATCGATTTCATGTCAGGGCTCCTTGCCGCCACGCGAACCGACATAGGCCCAGAGGGCCTGCACCGCCTGCATGTCGAGTGCGTCCTTGAAGGAGGGCATGTTGCCCTTGCCGTTGACCACGGATTGCACGAAGCGGTCGGGCTGGTCTTGCGGGAAACGGCGCAGGTCGTAAACGGTGGTGCCGGCGTTGACCATGTTGCGGCCATGGCACTGCGCGCAGGTGCGGTGGTACTGCTCGCGGCCTTTTTCAATGGCCGCCAGATCGAAGGTCGGCGGTGGCGTTGTCTGTGCGTGCGCGGCCCCGATCAGGGCCGCGCCGCACAACCACATCAGCGGTTGTCGCATCGTCAGCGGTTCTTCAATTGAGTGAGAAGGTCCAGAGCGATCCGCCAGCGGGGGTTTGGCCCATGCGCTCGTCGCCCAGCAAGGCCCACACGCCACCGGCGCCCGAGACCACGCTCACGTACTGCTTGCCTTTGTGTTCCCAGGTCACGGGCAAGCCGATGATGCCGGAGCCGGTCTGGAACTCCCACAGCTTCTTGCCGTTGCGCGCATCCACCGCCATGAACTCACCCGTGGCAGCGCCGGTGAACACCAGGTTGCCTGCAGTGGACAGCGTGCCGGCCATGCTCGGCTGGCCGGGCCAGGCCATCTGCCACTTGCTCTTGCCCGTCATGGGGTCGATGGCGCTGAGGTAGCCGTGCGGCTGGTCCTTGGGCATGTTCACGCCGCGGAAGTTGACGCCCAGGTACCACTCGCCCTTTTTGTATTCGGGCTTGGCCAGCTGGTAGGGCCAGCTGATGTTGAGGGTGTTGGCGTAGGCAAGACCCGTGGCCGGGTTCCACGACATCGGGGTCCAGTTCTTGCCGCCGAGCACCGAGGGGAAGATTTCGACGTCTTCACCGGCGCGCGCTTTCTTGTCGGTCGCCGAGAGCACGGGGCGGCCGGTCTTGAGGTCGATGCGGTCGGCCCAGTTGACCTTGACGTAGGGGTTGGCGGCGAGCAGTTCGCCGGTGGCCCGGTCGAGCACGTAGAAGAAGCCGTTGCGGTTGGCCTGGGTGAGCACCTTGCGGTTCTTGCCACCGATCTTCATGTCCACCAGCATGCCGACTTCGGTGGAGTCGTAGTCGTAGGGATCGTTGGGCGAAAACTGGTAGTGCCACACCAGTTCACCGGTCTTGGGCCGGATGGCCAGCACGGTGTTGATGTAGAGGTTGTCACCCACGCGAGCGTTGGGGTTCCACGGGCCGCCGTTGCCGGTGCCCCAGTACACGAGGTCGAGCTCGGGGTCGTAGGCGCCGGTCAGCCAGGTGGGTGCGCCGCCCTTGAGGTGGGTGTCGCCGGGCCAGGTGTCGCCGCCCTTTTCGCCCGGTGCTGCGGTGGTGAAGAAGCGCCAGAGCTTCTTGCCGGTGGCCGGGTCCCAGGCGTCGATGAAACCGCGCGTGCCGTATTCGCCGCCGGCAATGCCGGTCAGCACCACGCCGTTGGCGATCAACGGGGCGCTGGTCATGGCCTGGCCATCGAGGTAGTCGGCGGCCTTGCTCTTCCAGAGCTGCTTGCCGGTCTTGAGGTCGAGCGCGATCACGTGGGCGTCCAGCGTGCTGCGGTAGAGCTTGCCGTCGAAGATCGCGGCGCCGCGGTTCAGGATGCCGCAGCAGGCCATCTTGAAGACGTCCTGCGGCAGTTCGATCTCCTGCTTCCAGAGCTGCTTGCCGGTCAGCGGGTTGAGCGCCACCGTGGTGTTGTGCGTGGTGATGTACATCACCCCGTCGTGCACGATGGGCTGCGACTCCTGGCCCTGCGGGTTGTTCAGGCTGTAGGCCCAGGTGGGGCTCAGCTTGGCCGCGTTGCCGGTGTTGATCTGCTTGAGCGGGCTGTAACGCTGGTTGTTGTAGCCCATGCCGTAGGTCAGCACGTCGCCGGGCGTGAGGTTGTCCTTCTGCAGGTCGGCCAGGCTCTGGGCCTGCACACCGCCCAGCAGGGAGGCCATCATCAAACCGCTCATGATCTGGCGCTTCAGGTTCATGTCGTTGTCTCCAGTTTTGTTGTCGGAAGTCGTCTGTCACCGTGGGTGGACTGTTGTATCGTCAACCGTTTTTCCGTCGCTCACCACCTCGGGTTTTCCCACCCGGAAAATTGTTCTGACGTGGAACAGTTTCAGTGTCCGCCGCGCCACTCGCCCAGGCGGCGGTACAGCAGACCGCGCGACACACCCAGCCGGCGCGCCGCGCGCGAGACGTTGCCGTCGCAGGCCGCCAGCGTGGCTTCGATCAGCGCGCGGTTGGCGTGGTTCAGGGTCGGGATGGCGGGCGCGTCGGTGGCTGTGGCCACCCCGGTCTCGGGCGCAAGCGGGGGCTCGATGGCGCTCGCCCGGGGGGTGTCCGTGCGCGCCTGTATCCACAGGGTGAGGCCGTTGGGGCACTGGCGAGGCTGGGCCTGACCCCGGTGGGAGAGCGCCAGCAGTTCTTCCAGACCGAGTCCGAACAAGACCTCGGCATCGGTGGGCCGGGCAGGCACGCGCTCGGTGCCGAGCAGGCTGGCGCCGGTCTGGTTGAGCCAGGCCACGCGGCCCAGACCGTCCACCGCCGCCAGACCTTCCAGCGGCGTGTGCAGCAGCGCCGGACTCGACTGAAAGCGCAGCAACAGCAGCGCCGCCGACTGCGCTTCAAACAGGCGGTTTTCAATCGCGGTGGCGTAGAGCCGCACCATGGCTGCGGCGTCGAAGCGGAAGGCCTCGCCTTCGGTGGACAGGTCGAGCACGCCGGCCAGATCGCCCCGCGCATTGCGGATGGGCGCAGCTGCGCACTGCATGATGGAAACGCCGGTGAAAAAGTGTTCGGCGCCGCGCACCACGCAGGCCTCGCCGGTGCGCGTCACCACGCTGGGTGCGGTGGTGCCCATGTGGTGCTCGTCGAGGTTGAGTCCCACGCGCGCCACGTGCGGCATGAGCCGGCCTTCGCCGCGCGCGGTGGGGGTGGCCTGGATCAACACGCCGTCGGGCCCCGTGAGCAGGGCCTTGCACGGCGTGCCGGCCAGGGCGGCGTCGAGCTGCTGCAGGTCGTGGCTGGCGGCTTGCAGCAGCAGGCGGTTGCGCGCCAGCGCGCTGGCGATGCGCGCCTTGGTCACCGGCTCCAGGTTGATCGGCTCGCAGGGGCGGCGGTTGGCCACTGTGCAGCGCATCCACGACTGGATCACCAGCTCCGGCACCAGCCCCGAGGGACGCTGGCCCTCGTCAAAAAACATCTCGCGTGCGAGCGCCACACGCTGCTCGGGCGTGGCAAAAAACAGACCGGCCGTGCGCGTTTGCGCAGACGGGCCGGGCGTGGACGGGTGTTTGGGTGGGTGTGGCATGCCGGGTGTCTGTGCGAATGTGTACCGACGCAGCGCACATGCGGCCTAGGGAAAGTACTGAGCGGCTGTCGCGCCTGCGCGGCGTCTACGATGGTCCCGTCCCCCGCAACCCCACACGAACGAGACAACATGAACCACCCGCCCAGCGCCAGTGCCCAAGCCTTTCTGAAGTCCCGCGACCAGTTGCTGGCCTTGAGGGGCCACCCCGCTGCGGCCAGCGCGCAGTTCCGCTGGCCCGAGCTCACCGACTTCAACTGGGCGATCGATCATTTCGATGCCATGGCCGCCGGAAACGACGCCACTGCGCTGTGGATCGTGGACGCCGACGGCACCGAGGAGCGATTCTCGTTCGCGCAGCTCGCGCAACGCTCCAACCAGGTGGCCAACTTCCTGCGCGCGCAGGGTGTGCAGCGCGGCGACCGTGTACTCATGGTGCTGGGCAACGAAAGCGCGCTGTGGGAGACCATGCTGGCGGCCATCAAGCTGGGCGCGGTGCTGATCCCGGCCACGTCGCTCCTCACGCCCGACGACCTGCGCGACCGCATCGCGCGCGGCGGTGTGAAGCACGTGGTGGTGGGCGCCGTCCAGGTGCCCAAGTTCGAAGCGATCACGGGTGCTTTCTCGCGCATCTGCGTGGGTGCGCCGCAGCCGGGCTGGGTGGATTTCGCCGCATCCAAAGACGCGGCCGTCGCGTTCGATCCGCAGGGCACCACCCGCGCCACCGACCCGATGCTGCTGTACTTCACCTCGGGCACCACCTCGCAGCCCAAGCTGGTGTTGCACACACATCAGAGTTACCCGGTGGGCCACTTGTCCACCATGTACTGGCTGGGTTTGAGGGCCGGCGACATGCACCTCAACATCTCCTCACCCGGCTGGGCCAAGCACGCGTGGAGCTGCTTTTTTGCACCCTGGAATGCAGGCGCCTGCGTCTTCATCTACAACACGCCGCGCTTCAGCGCGCAGGGCTTGCTGGCCGTGCTGGAGCGCTGCCGCATCACCAGCCTCTGCGCGCCGCCCACGGTGTGGCGCATGCTGATCCAGGAAGACCTGGCCGCGTGGCAAGGGCGGCTCGCGCTGCGCGAGGTCATTGGCGCGGGCGAGCCGCTGAACCCGGAAATCATCGAGCAGATCCGCAAGGCCTGGGGGCTCACGCTGCGCGACGGTTACGGCCAGACCGAGACCACCGCGCAGGTGGGCAACGCGCCGGGCCTGCCGCTCAAACCCGGCTCCATGGGCCTGCCGCTGCCGGGCTACAAGATCACGCTGCTGGATGCCGATGGCCACGAAGCCGACGAGGGCGAGGTCTGCATCGACCTGCGCGAACGCCCGCTCGGCCTGATGGTGGGCTACCTCGATGCGCCCGAGAAAAACGCCGAGGTCATGCGGGACGGTCATTACCACACGGGCGACACCGCCGCGCGCGATGCCGACGGCTACCTCACCTTCGTCGGCCGTGCCGACGACGTGTTCAAGGCCTCGGGTTACCGCATCAGCCCCTTCGAGCTGGAGAGTGCGCTGATCGAACACGAGGCGGTGGTGGAGGTGGCGGTGGTGCCGTGCCCGGACCCGGTGCGCACCGCAGTGCCCAAGGCCTACCTGCTGCTCGCGCCCGGTTTCACGCCGGGGCCGGCGCTGGCCGAGGCCATCTTTGCGTTCGCGCGCCAGCAGCTCGCGCCTTACAAGCGGGTGCGCCGCATCGAGTTCGTGACCGAATTGCCCAAGACCATCTCGGGCAAGATCCGCCGCGTCCAGCTGCGCGCGCAAGAGGTGGAGCGGCAGGTGGCGGGCGCCCGCGGCCCGGCCGAGTTTCTGGAAAGCGACTTCCCGAACCTGCGCCAGGACGACTGAAACACGGGCAAAGCGGGAGGTTTGTGGGGCCAGCAGCCCGATGAGCGGCACGCTGGCTGGACCAAGTGCGTCGTGCTACTGCACCGGGGTGAGTAGCATCCAGACACACACATCCTTGCAATGCTGTCGGGGGTCCAGGCGCAGATTGCGCCGGCCTCCGCTGCCCTTTCCGGAGCCGACCACCCCATGACATCCACCACTGTTCCCGGCATTTCGCGCCGCCGTTTCAGCGGCTTCGTTGCCGGCGTGGCCGCGCTCGGTGCCCCCAGCCTGCGGGCGCAGTCCGGCAACCGCATCATGCTGGGCCAGTCGGCTGCGTTCACCGGTCCCGCGGCGCAGCTGGGCATCCAGTTTCATGCCGGCGCCAAGCTGTTTTTTGACCAGCTCAATGGCCAGGGTGGCGTGAACCAGCAGCGCGTGGAAATCCTGCAGCTCGACGACGGCTACGAGCCCGACCGTTGTGCAGAGAACACCAACAAGCTGATCTCTGCCGACGTGTTCTCGCTGTTCGGTTACATCGGCACGCCCACCAGCGTGGCCGCGTTGCCGCTGGCCTTCAAGGCCGACATGCCTTTCTTCGCTCCCTTCACCGGTGCCATGGGTTTGCGCCAGCCGTTCAACCGGCTCGCCTTCCACCTGCGCGCGTCCTACAACGACGAGACCGAGCTCATCGTGCGCCAGCTCACCAACCTGGGCCTGAAGAAGATCGCGGTGTTCCACCAGAACGACGCCTACGGCAAGGCCGGCCTCGACGGCACGGTGCTCGCGCTCAAATCGCGCAACCTGGAGCCCGTGGCCACGGCCACGGTGGAGCGCAACTCGGTGGACGTGGCGCAGGCGGTGGAGAAGATCAACGCAGCCAAGCCCGATGCGGTGGTGCAGATCAGTGCCTACAAGTCGTGCGCGGCCTACATCCGCGCGGCCAAGGCGGCGGGTTACGGCGGCACTTTTTACAACGTGTCTTTCGTGGGCACGCAGGCGCTGGCCGACGAGCTGGGCAAGGACGGTGCGGGTGTGGTGGTGTCGCAGGTGATGCCCACGCCGTACTCCGGGTCCAAGCCGATCTCGCGCGAGTTCCAGGAGGCCATCGTCAAGGGCGGCAACAAGGTGCAGGCCAACTTCTCCAGCATGGAAGGTTTCCTGGCCGCGCGGCTTTTCACCGAAGGCCTGCGCCGCTCGGGTTCGCGCATCACGCGCGATGGCCTCATCAGCGGGCTGGAGTCGATCGGCACCACCTCCATCGGGGGGTATTCGGTGTCGCTGAGTCCCACCAACCACGTGGCTTCACGCTACGCCGAGCTCTCGATGCTCACGGGCGACGGACGCGTGCGCACCTGATCCCGCGCCGGGCCACCATGCAAAACGCCAGCAGATGCTGGCGTTTTTTTTGGGCGTCATGCCGGTCTGCGTGTGGATCAGCCTTGCTGGCAGAGCGCGTTGGGCCGCTCCCAGCCGGAGCCGTTGCGCGGCCATTCGACGAGCACGCCCTCGTCGGTGTGGGCCACGACGCGACCGTCGGTGCGGTCCAGGCTGCCCAGGTGCAGGCGGTTGACACGAACGCCGGCCTGAAAGCGGGGCGTCTGGAACAAGGTTTGAAACAACTTCAACATGGGAACTCTCTAAGGGTTAACCCGTATTTTAAGTGCTGGACGTTTCAAGTGCCTGATTCATCAGAATCGCTAATGAAGCATCAGGGTCGGCACCCCAAGGGCCGACGCCGAGGGTCATCCCGGCGGCCCTTGTCCAGCATTCCCGGCAGCCGCGCGGCTGGCGGCGCGCGACAGTGGACCCGTGCGCAAGGTGCAACCGTTTGTATCTGCGCCCGCCCGGAAAGTCCCCATGCAAGCCCTCGCCATTGCGCACGATGCCCCTTTGATCCCTGTGCCCGAGGCCCCGGTGCTCCAGGTGTTGCTGGTGTGCCCGCGCGGTGAACACCTGCAGCGGGTGCGCTCGCTGGCCAGCCGCTGGCCGCAGGCCGCGTGCGTGCACTGGATTCCCGATCCGGAGGATGCGTTGCGCCAGGCGCGGGTGTCTGCACCGCAGCTGGCCATCGTCGACGCGCGGCTGGAGCGCGCCTGCGCGTCTTCGCTGAGCGCACGCCTGCTGAGTTTGAGTCCGCGCCTGATCGTGATGAGCTTTGACGAGCCCAGCGGCGTTCGCAGCGAAGGGCCGGGCAGCCATTGGGGTCTCCTCGTTTTCAGTGCAATAAGTGACGGTACGAAAAGCTAGCACTGGCGCGGAGGTGGTGTTGGTAGATCGTTGATTTCATTGACTTTCCT